>NZ_JBWKIR010000013.1:53726-222071 GCF_056432605.1 Streptomyces sp. NPDC045022 | reverse complement strand
GGTTGCCATGGCTCCGCCATGACGCCCTCCTCCGCCTTGCGATGCACGGCGCCAGGCCCCGCTCCCTGATCCGGCATGATCCAAACGAAAGGCCCCAGTCCGCCGGGCCGGGGCCGGGCTGCCCGGCCCCGGCCCGGCGGCGTGTCACATGTCCTTCTCGGACAGTTCCGCCGGCTGCGCGGACGGCCCGTCCGTACCGGCGATCGACAGCGAACCGGGGCTCGCCGTGGGCGAGTCGGTCAGCCAGCGCTGACCGGCGGACCGGTCCCGGACCTTGACCACCAGGTCGCCGCCGGGCGCCTCGCCCGCGGTGGCGAGGGCGACGGTCCGGTCCCAGCGGGGCAGCAACTCGCCTCGCACCGTGAGGTCGTAGCGCACGTCGTCGCCCCGCTTCGACCCGGCGTCGGCGCAGGTACCGAGGATCACCACGCCGGCGTCGGCGTGCGAGTCCAGGCAGAGATCCGACTCGGCCGCGCTGCGCAGCAGACCGTCGGCGTCGTACGTCCACTGCTGTGTGACCGCCGAGGAGCAGGCGGCGAGGGCCGTGCTCGCACCGTCCCTGGGCCTGCCGTCGACGTCCAGGCACAGGTCGGCGGCGGCGTTGCGCAGTCGGGTGGGCCGGCCCGCGGCGGGCAGGCCGGCGGTGCCGGGCGTGCCGGCGGAGGCGGGCGGGGACTGGGTGCCGGCGGAGGCGACCGGGTCGGTGCCGGATCCGCCGTCCGGCCACATGCTGATCGCAAGGACGGTCGCCAGCAGTCCGGCCGAGGCCACGCCGACTCCGATGAGCAGGGCGCCGGAGGACCAGGCGGTGCCGGGCTCGCGGCGCGTCGACAGGGGCGTGCGGGCGAGCGGCCCGGGCTCGCCGACACCACGCCGCCGGCCGCGGGACGCCGACACGCGCGCCTGCGGCCCGGGGTCCCCGGCGCCGCGCCGCCGGGCGCCGGGCAGGGCGACGCGTGCGAGCAGGCCGGGCTTTCCGCCGCGCCGGCGTCCGCCCGAGCGCCGGGAGCCGCCGCGGCCACGGCCGGGGGCCGGTCGGCGGCCGGGGCGTGAGTCGAGATAGCGGCGGGCGCCCCAGCCGAGGACGGCTTCGGCGAGCAGCACACCCAAGGCGGCCTCGGCATGACCGAGTTGCTCGGCCGCGTGCCGGCAGTGGGCGCAGGCGGCCAAGTGCTCCTGGACATCGGGCAGCAGGGTGCCGCCGCGGCGGATCGGCACGTCGAGCAGGCGGTTGTAGTAGCGGCAGTCCTTGCCGGGCGCGAGTTCCCGGTGGGCGCACACCAGGCCTTCCCGGAATTTCTCGCGAGCCTGTTCGAGTGCGGCCGTAGCGCTCTCGGTGTCGATGCCGAGCAGTCCGGCAGGGACGTTTATCGGTTCCGCCTCGACCTCGGTATGCCACAGCAGCGCCTGCTCCAGTCGGGGAAGGCCGTGGAAGGAGCGGTCGGAGAGGGCACGGTTTTCCGGTATCAGGGTCTTCGCGGCGCGCATACCGCGGCCCCCGGCGGGTTTTCCCAGTCCGGGCAGTACGGCGGTGATCCGGTCCGTGCCGGACCAGTTGACGACCGTGTCCCGGACGGCCACGAGCAGGCGGGGCCGGAACGCCTCCGCGGGTTCGCCGAGGGCGAGCCGGTCGAGGACCTGATGGAAGGCGGTGGCGGTGACCATGTGGGCGAGCGGCCCCGGCGTGGCCAGGCAGATGACCGCGTACTCCTGCGCCGGCCGCCAGTGCCGGGCCATCAGGAGGGCGGCGGACCGGGAGGCCTCCGCGTCGGAGCCGGCGCGCAGCGGGCCGGCGAGCGATTCGTCGGATTCCCCCAGGTCTCCGCCGGGCGGCGGATAGGGGGGACGAGGGGGGTGGGGGGTGGGCACTGAAAGGATTCCTTTGGTGCGTGATGCGTAGATGCGTATCCCTGACGCGCGCGGGGAGCGGGAATTCACCGGCACTCGGCCGGTCCTGTTCCACAACTGCCGGAAGAAGCCCGGACTTTACCCCCCTGCACGGGCGTTACAACCCTTGCACAACTTCCACACGAGCAACAAGGCGCCCGTACAACATCGGCAGGTTTGAAAGAAAGTCAGAAATGGGCCCGCGTGCCTGGTCGGCTGCCGTGGCTTTCGGTATTCCGGGCACCCCGTGTGAAGCGGGCGCACGCACCCGCGGGCCGCGCGCGCTCCCGCGACGTGGGAACCCGGTGGTGGACTGGGTTCCGGCCCTCTCGGAAGGCCCCGCGCAGGACGGCGGCTCCCCTGCGTGCGACCGGCCGCCGGCCCCGTTCCTCCCGCCCTCGGCCGGCGGCCCCCCGGCGGCTTCCCCCGCCGGCCGGGGGCGCGTCCGCCGGGACCGGGACCGGTCGGCCGGGTTCAGATCTGCCAGGAGCGGAGCCGGTCGGCCGCGCCGTACACGTCGGTCTTGCCGGAGATCAGGTCGCGGGCGAGGTCGACCAGGGCGCCGTAGGGCGGGTCGATGCCGGCGCCGCTGACGAACATGTAGGCCACCGCCGTCGCGCAGGCGAAGCGGGCGTTGGCCGCGGGCAGCGGCTTGAGCACGGCGAGCGTGTGCAGCAGGGCGGCGGCGCGCCAGGCGGGGTCGGAGTCCACGCCGAGCCGGGGCGGGTCCACCCGGTGCCGGGCGACGGCGGCGACCAGCGCGGAGAAGTCGTCCACGGCGGGCTGGTCGGGCAGCACCTCCTCGTGCCGCTGGAGCAGCCACGGGACGTCGATATGAATGACGGAGGGCATCACTCAGGCAGCCTCGCCCCTGGCGGGGGGCTCGTCGTCGGGAAAGGCCTCCGCGAACTCCTCGGCATGGGCGGCGAAGAAGCGACGGAAGGCCTCCGCGCCCTCCTGCAGGGCCCGGTGCCGCGCGATGTCGGCGGCAGCCGCCTCACGCACGAGGGCCTTCATCGACGTACCGCGCTCCTTGGCGATCTGCCGCAGGTCCTCGAGTTCCCGGTCGCTGAACTCCACGTTGAGAGCTGGCATGCCCCTCACGGTACCGCGGGGGTACTCGAGCGTAAATACCCGCAGGTCAGGCCGCACCCCCCACGGTACCTCGCACGTCCGAGAGTCATGTCCGGTTTCCGCCGGTCCCCTGGCGTGCGGCGCAGCAGACTCGACAGCACCGAGAAACAGCACGGACGTGGCAAAGGGAGCACCGATGAACACGCGCACCATCCACACCGTCCACCCGAGCCCGCTGGGCGATCTGCTGCTGGCCGGGTCCCACTCACCCGCCGGCCTCACCCTCACGGTGCTGTCCCCGCCGGGGCAACGCGGCGCGCCCGCCGTCCGCCCGGAGGACCGCGACGACCGGCCGTTCACCGAGGTCCACCGTCAGCTGGACGCCTACTTCGCGGGCCGTCTGACCCGCTTCGACCTGCCGCTCGCCGCGCCGGGCAGTGCGTTCCAGCAGGCGGTGTGGCAGGCCCTGGACAGCATCCCGTACGGCACGACGTCCACGTACGGCGAGCTGGCGGCCCGGCTCGGGGTGTCCCGTTCCGAGATCCGAGCGGTGGGCCGGGCCCTCGGCGCCAACCCGCTCCTCCTGGTGCGCCCCTGCCATCGGGTGATCGGCGCGGACGGCTCGATGCGCGGGTACGCGGGCGGCGTCGAGCGCAAGAGGTGGCTGCTCACGCACGAGGGCGCGCTGCAGCCGGCCCTGATCTGAATCCCGCACAAGGAGTGACCATGACCCTCACACCGGCCGAGGCGGGCCGCCGGGCCGCCCGCACCGACTGGGCCGCCCTCGCGGCCGAGCTGGACGAGCACGGCAGCGCGCCCACCGGCCCGCTGCTCACGCCCGTCGAGTGCGCCGACCTGGCCGCCCTGTACGACAGGCCGGAGCTGTTCCGGACGACGGTCGATCTGGCCCGGCACCGGTTCGGCTCCGGCCAGTACCGCTACTTCACCCACGACCTGCCCGCCCCGGTGGCCGCGTTGCGTGCCGCGCTCTACCCCCGACTGCTGCCGGTCGCCCGGGACTGGGCGGCCCGGCTGGACCGGGAGGCCCCCTGGCCCGACTCCCTCGACGCGTGGCTGGAGCGGTGCCATGCCGCCGGCCAGGACCGGTCGGCCCAGATCCTGTTGAGCTACGGTCCTGGCGACTGGAACGCCCTGCACCGGGACGTGTTCGGCGAGCTGGTCTTCCCGCTCCAGGTGGTGATCGCCCTGGACGAGTACGGCACCCACTACACCGGCGGCGAGTTCCTGATGGTGGAGCAGCGGCCGCGCGCCCAGTCCCGGGGCACGGCGAGCGCCCTGCGGCAGGGCCACGGCTTGGTCTTCACGACCCGGGACCACCCCGTGCGCACCCGCCGCGGCTGGTCGGCCGGGGTGATGCGGCACGGGGTGAGCACCGTACGGTCCGGGCGGCGGCGGACCCTGGGACTGGTGTTCCACGACGCCGCCTGACCGGGCCCAGCGGCCGGCGGCGGGCGAAACGGCTTGCCGTCCCCGCCACCTCAGACGTCCAGCCGGCTGATGCGCACCGCTCCCCTCGGCTCGCCGGGGTAGGCGCTCGTCAGCGTCAGCCGCACCCGCGAGCCGCGTACCGCGTCGAAGGTGATGACGGTGGGGCTGTCCGACGCGGTGGCCCACTCCGCCTCCGCGCCGGTGACCGGGACGTACGACCGCCCGTCCCACACGGCGACCTCGGCCTGCGCGGGCAGGGAGTGCCTGGCGTCGACGGTGAAGGAGACCGCCACCCGGTCAAGGGTCCGGGTCCGCCCGAAGTCGACCGAGACCCAGTCCTTCGGGCGGGCCCCGTCGAAGGCCGGCAGCAGTGCCGTGGCCGGCTTGGCGAAGGCGTTCGACCAGCCGGTCGCCGGGTCGTCGTCGAGCATGGCGGCGGGCAGGGTGTCCGGGCGCCCGGAGTAACCGGCGTCCGCGTACGGGCGGTCCGGCGGAACCGGGGGGCCGGGCGCGAAGCCGGCGACGGGGGTGGCGGCGGCCGAGCGGGCCGGTGTGGTGCGCACCCGCACGGCACCGGAACGCAGGCCGTCCACCGTGCCCGTGACCCTCAGCTCGCCCGGCTCGGTCCCGGACCGTACGATCGCCAGGGCCTTGCCGTGGAAGGCGGTCCGGGTGCTCGCCTGGTAGCGCTCGGCGCTCTCCTCGCGGCCGTTGTCGACGCCGGCCAGGCGGCCGCCGGTCACCTCGAAGGCGATGAGATCCCCGGCGTCGGGCACGACCACGCCGTGCGCGTCGATGATCTCCGCGGTCACGAAGACCAGGGAACGGCCGTCGGCGGCAAGGGACGTGCGGTCGGTGCCGAGGCGCACCGCGTGCGGGGCGCCTGCCGTCCGCAGGACGTCGGTGGCGACCACCTTGCCGTCCCGCCGGGCCACCGCCTTCAACTCACCCGGCCGGTAGGGCACTTTCCACGTCAGGTGCAGCTTGCCGGCGCTGCCGTTGGGGCTGGTGTAGCTGCCCGGGTAGGGGCCGTCGGTGAAGGTTTTGTCGTCGCCGGTGGCCTCGGTGGTCTCCAGATAGGCACGCCCGTCGGTGGTCTTCTTGACGTCGAACTCCCTGACGCCCAGGGACTTTCCGTTGAGGAACAGCTCGACGGAGGGCACGTTGGCGTACGCCCAGACCTCGACCGTGTCGCCCTCCTCGTGGTTCCAGGTCATCGGCAGCAGATGGACCATGGGCTCGCTCGTCCACTGGCTCTTGAAGAGGTGGTACATGTCCTTCGGGAAGCCGGCCGTGTCGACCGCGCCGAAGAAGGACGCCTTGACCGGGAAGACGTCGAACGGAGTGGGCTCGCCGATGTAGTCGATACCGGACCACAGGAACTGTCCCGCGAACCACTTCCGGTCCCGGTCCTTCTTGTGCCCGTACTCGCCGCTCATCGTCCAGGAGGCGAGGTTGTTGTCGTAGGAGGAGACCTCCCGCCTGCCCGGCGTGTGGTTCTCCCCCGTGTTCAGGTGCTCCGGCTCCTGGTACGTGCCCCGGGTCGAGGTCTCCGAGGAGGACTCGGACTCGAAGAGGAACAGGTGCGGGTACCTGGCGTGCAGGGCGTCGACCGATTGGGCGGTGTTGTAGTTCAGGCCGAGGCCGTCGAGTCCGGCGAGCATGCGGTCGGCCGCGGAACCCGTCGCGGGCACGCCGTGGTACTTGTTCGAGCCGATGACGACCGGCCGGGTGTCGTCGGCGGCCTTGATCGCGCCGATGATCCGGTCGGCCATGGCGAGCCCGGCCGTGGACGTGGAGTCGGGGATCTCGTTCCCGATGGACCACAGGAGCACCGCGGGCGAGTTGCGGGCGGCCAGCACCATCTCGGTGGCGTCCTTCTCGCACCACTCGTCGAAGAACCGGCCGTAGTCGTACCGGGTCTTGCCGGTCCTCCAGCAGTCGAAGGCCTCCACCATCATCACGATGCCCAGTTCCTCGCAGACCTGGATCATCTGCGGCGAGGGCGGGTTGTGCGAGGTGCGGAAGGCGTTGACCCCCATCGACTTCATGATCCGCATCTGCCGGCGGACGGCGTCGATGCTGATCGCCGCGCCGAGGGCGCCCTGGTCGTGGTGGAGGTCGACGCCCTTGATCTTGGCGGGGGTGCCGTTGAGGGAGAAGCCCTCGTCGGGGTCGAAGCGGTAGGTGCGGATGCCGAACGTCGTGCGGTAGGTGTCGGTGGTGCGGCCCGCGACGCGCAGCTCGGTGTGCAGGGTGTAGCGGTGCCCGGGAGTCGTGAAGTCCCACAGGCGCGGCTCCGCGACGGTCAGTTCGTGGGTCTCGGCGGCCTCGCCGGAGACGGCGAGCGTGGTGGACGTGCGGGCGGCCGTGCGTCCGTCGGGGCCGGCGATCCGGGACACCACCTGGACGTCGGTGCCGGTGCCCGACTCGTTCCGCAGCACGGTCCGCACCCGGACGAGGGCGCGGTCGGCGGAGACCTCCGGGGTGGTGACACCGGTGCCCCAGCGCGCCACGTGCACCGGCTCGGTGATCACCAGACGGGCCTCGCGGTAGATGCCGCTGCCGGAGTACCAGCGGCTGCTCGGCAGCTGGTTCCGGACCTCGACCGCGAGCACGTCGGGGGTGGTGCCGTCGGTGTGCACCAGGCCGGTCAGGTCGAGTGCGAAGCCGGTGTAGCCGTAGGGGTGGCGGCCCACCTCCGTGCCGTTGCAGTAGACGAACGAGTCCATGTACACGCCGTCGAACTCCACCGAGATCCGCTTGCCGGCGTACTCCGGTGGGAGGGTGAAGGCGAGCCGGTACCAGCCGAGACCGCCCGGGAAGAAGCCGGTGCCGCTGGTGGTGCCGTGGTCGGTCGTCGGGGTCTGCTCGATGCTCCAGTCGTGCGGGACCGCGACCTCACGCCAGGCCGAGTCGTCGTACCCGGGGTCGGCGGCTTCGGCGTAGCCGCCGGTCGGGTCGGTGATACCGCCGGGGTTGACCAGCGCGAACCTCCAGCCGTCGCGCAGGGGCACGATGTGGCGTCCCCCGGTACCGGAGGACTCGGCGGCGAGGGCGGCCGGAGCCGCCGCAATGCCCAGAAGCGCTCCGGTCGCGGGCGTCGCCGTGGCTGCGGCCAGAACCGATCTGCGCGTGACCGTCATGACGGCTCTCCCTCATAGGGCCCACAAGTACTCACAACTGATCGTGAGCAAACAGATTCTGACGGCCTGCCACACACGGTCGTCAAGGGTCGGGAACCCTGCGACTGCCGGGGCCGGCACATAGGCCGGATTTCTCCCTTGCCCCTGTTCGACCTACCGGCCAAGTAGCCGGGGTCGCGGTTCACGGAAGTGCGGGAAGCACTACGCTGGAACAGAAGTGGTGCCACCTGTTCACTGTGAGTGTGCGCTTGGGAGCGGCGACGATGAGCCGGGTCTATCCGTTCGACGAGGCGGCGACGGCCCGGGCTGTCATCGATGACGACGGAACACTGGTGGAGTGGAACGAGGGCGCACGGCGCCTGCTCGGCCACCCCGCCGACGCCGTGGTGGGCCGCCCCGCCGCCGCGTTGCTGGCCGGTGACCGTGCCCTCGCCGCGCCCACGGGTGCGCGCTGGGAGGGGACGGTCGGATTGCGCCACCGGGACGGCCGTACCGTCTCGGTGTGGCTGCTCGCCCACCGTCTGCCGCCGCGCGACAAGCACCGGGGCGACTGGCTGGTGGTCACCCCGCTGACCGGCGCCGAGCCGTCCGCAGCGGACGATCCGCTCGCCGAGGCGGGTCTTCTCCAGTCGCCGTGCGCGGTCGCCGTGTACGACGAGCAGCTGCGGCTGCGCCGGATGAACGACGTGATGGCCGGCGTCATCGGTCTGCCGGAGGAGCGGGTCCGGGGACTGCGGCCCTCGGAGATCGGCGGCCGGCCGCAGGGCGAGGAGCTGGAACAGGGCATGCTCGGGGTGCTGGCCTCGGGCCGGCCCCTGGACGTGCAGAGCTTCGCGCACACCGGCGGCGACCAAGTACACGCCTGGCTCGCCCGGATGGCACCGGTCAGGGACCCGGAGGGCCTGGTGCGGGGCGTGTGCCTGACCACGCACGACATCACCGACAACTACCGGGCCCGCCGGCGGCTGCAGCTGGTGAACGAGGCGAGCGTGCGCATCGGCACCACGCTCGACATCACCCGTACGGCGCAGGAGCTGGCGGACATGTGCGTGCCCGCGCTCGCCGACTTCGTCACCGTCGATCTGCTGGACCCCGAGGACTACGGCGGTGAACCCCCGGCACGCATCACGGCGCCGGTCACCCTGCGCCGGGCCGCCCACTGCTCGGTCCTCGACGGCGTACCGGAGGCGGCGATGAAGACCGGGCAGACCCAGCAGTACCCGGCCGGCTCTCCGCAGGCCGACTCGCTCACCGCGGGCCACACGATCATCACCTCGATGGCGGTGGGCGACATGGCCCAGTGGCTGACCTGGGACCCCGCGCGCGGCGAACGGGTGCGCACCTTCGGCATCCACTCCTCGATGTCGGTGCCCATCCGGGCCCGCGGCCTCACCCTGGGCGTGGCGGTCTTCACCCGGCACCGGCGCCCGGACGGGTTCACCGCGGACGACAGACTGCTGGCGGAGGAGATCACCACGCGCGCCGCCGTCAGCGTCGACAACGCCCGCCGCTACTCGCGCGAGCGCGAGACCGCCCTCGCCCTGCAGCGCAGCCTGCTGCCCCGCAACCTGCCGCGCACGGCCGCGCTGGAGGCGTCCTCCCGGTATCTGCCGGCCGCGCGGGCCGGGGTGGGCGGGGACTGGTTCGACGTGATCCGGCTGTCCGGGATGCGGGTCGCGATGGTCGTCGGGGACGTCGTCGGGCACGGCGTCCAGGCCTCGGCCACCATGGGGCGGCTGCGCACCGCCGTACGCACCCTCGCCGACATCGACCTGGCCCCGGACGAGCTGCTCACCCACCTGGACGACCTGGTGCTGCGGCTGTCGGACGAGTCCGGCGGCGACGGCAGCCCCGGTGAGGTCGGCGCGACCTGCCTGTACGCCGTCTACGACCCGGTGTCGCGGCGCTGCACGCTGGCCCGCGCCGGGCATCCACCGCCGGTGCTGATGCGGCCCGGCGGCCGTCCGCATCTGCTGGACCTGCCCGCCGGCCCCCCGCTGGGCCTCGGCGGGCTGCCGTTCGAGTCCGCCGAGGTGGACCTGCCCGAGGGCACCGTCGTCGCCATGTACACGGACGGCCTGGTGCTGTCCCGGGACCGGGACGCGGATGCCGGACGGGACCTGCTCTACCAGGCGCTCGGGACGCACGGGGGCTCCCTGGACGAGACCTGCGACCGCGTCCTGCACGCCCTGCTGCCCCAGGGCGGCGCCGCCGACGACGTGGCGCTGCTGCTCGCCCGTACCCAGGGCCTGCCCGCCTCGCAGGTGGCGACCTGGGACATCCCCGCCGACCCGGCGCTGGTCGCGCCGATCCGCAAGCAGGTCGTGGAGCAGCTGGGCACCTGGGGGCTCAGCGAGGCCGCGTTCGCGACGGAGCTGGTGGTCAGCGAGCTGGTCACCAACGCCATCCGGTACGGCTCCCAACCGATCCGGCTGCGGCTGATCCATGACGCCACCACGCTGATCTGCGAGGTCTCCGACACCAGCCACACCGCCCCGCACCTGCGCCGGGCCAAGATCTTCGACGAGGGCGGCCGGGGTCTGCTGCTGGTCGCCCAGCTCACCCAGCGGTGGGGCAGCCGGCACACCCCCGAGGGCAAGACGATCTGGGCGGAACTGCCCCTGTACGAGGAGGACCGGTAGGCCTGCGAGGCGAGAGGGGCCGTGCAGCCTCAGGAGGCCGTCAGCCAGGGCCGTACCTGCTTGCGGGCCTCGTGCAGCCGGGACTTGAGGGTGCCGAGCGGGACACCGACGCGCTCGGCGGCCTCGGCGTAGTCCAGCTGGCAGATGTCCCGGTAGACCAGCGGCGCGACCAGGTGCGGATGCTCCCGCTCCAGCCGGTCCAGCGCCTCCAGGAGGTCCACCCGGGAGCCGGCGATGACACTGGTGGTGCGCGGGTCGACGGCGTAGGAGGGCTCGATGGCGGCGGGCTGTTCGACGGCCCGCCGTTTCAGCTCGCGGTACTTCTGCCGGCAGCAGTTGGCGACCACCGTGTACAGCCAGGTGCCGAAGCGGCTGCGCCCCTCGAAGGCGCGGATGTGCCGGGCCACCTGGAGCAGCACGTCCTGGGCGGCCTCCTCGGCGTCCTCCCGGCAGGGCAGGAAGCGGGCGCAGCGGCGCACCACCTCGGGCCGGATCTCGGTCAGCAGCCGGTCCAGGGCCGCGCTGTCGCCGGCGGCGGCACGCCGGGCGAGGTCTTCCGTCGGCGCCTGGTCCTGCACGTGAGGCTCCCCCTCCGAGTCGATCTCAGGGCAGGCATGATAGTCGTATGCACTCCCTGGAGCGGATCGGCCGCTACCGCCTCGAACGGCCGCTGGGCACCGGCGCCTTCGCCACGGTGTGGCTGGCTCACGACCCGGAGCTTCAGGCGTCGGTGGCGGTGAAGGTCCTCGCCGAGAACTGGGCGCACCGGCTCGACATCAGGGAGCGCTTCCTGTCCGAGGCGCGGCTGCTGCGCCGGGCCGGTTCCAGCCGGCTGGTGCAGGTCTACGACATCGGGGAACTGCCCGACGGCAGACCGTACTTCGTGATGGAGTACGCCGACGGCGGCACCCTCGCCGACCTGCTGGCCGCCGGGCCGCTGCCGGTGCGCGACGGGCTGGCGCTGACGGCCGAGGCGGCGCGCGGCGCCGCCGCGCTGCACGAGGCGGGCATCGTACACCGTGACATCAAGCCGACCAACGTGCTGCTGCACACCGCTCCGGACGGCACCCGGCGGGTGCTGCTGGCCGACCTGGGTCTGGCGAAGAGCCTCGCGCAGGCCTCCGTGCTGACCCTGGCGGCGGGTTCGGCGGGCTACCAGCCGCCGGAGCAGGCCGACCCCGGGGAGGGCATCGACGAGCGGGCCGACGTCTACAGCCTGGGCGCGGTCGGCTACGAACTGGTCACCGGGAGCGTGCCGGGTCCGCCGGGGCGGGTCGTACCGCCCGGGCGGCTGCGGCCGGACCTCGGCGAGGACGTGCGGCGAGCGCTGGTGCGCGCGTTGGAGCCGGACCGGGCGCGGCGCTGGCCCGGCGCGCAGGCGTTCGCGGACGAGCTGGACCGGCTGGCGGCGGGGCCGCCGGCGCGGCGGCCCACGCGGCGGCTGGACTGTGTGCGCGGCCGGCTCAGCACCGTGACGCTGGCGTGCGCCGCGGTCCTCGCGGCCGCGGCCGCCGCGGTGACGGTGACCGTCGTGATCCACCGGGACGGCGGTACGCCGGACCAGGTGCGGGTGACCGACGCCACCGGCCGGGTGACCCTCCAGGTGCCCGCCGGCTGGGGCCGTGAGCTGCGCGGCTCCGGCTGGGACCCGGGTGCGCTCGGGCTGAAGGCGGGGCACGAGCCGGGCCTGGTGGTGGCCGACGACCTGGCGCGCTGGCCCGACCTGAAGGCAGCCGTGGACGGCGTGTTCGTCGGAGTCGGCGAGCACGGCGACGTCACCGCGCGGGTCAAGGCCCTCGCGCACTCCGGCTGCCGCTACTCCGGCAGCCGCACCTTCACCGGCGCCGACTGGCACGGGCTGGTCCGGGCCTGGAGCGGCTGCCCGGACGGCGGCTCGGTCACGGAGACCGCGCTGGCCCCGGCGGGCGGCGCCGCGCGGCCACAGGTGTACGTGCAGGTGCGCCAGCGGGGTACCGGGGACGCCACCGACGGCGTACTCCGTTCGCTGCGGGTGTCCTGAACGGTGCGGGCCGTGGGTCAAGGCGGGGAAAAGAACCCTGTGTGTCCCGAACTTTTCCGGCGTCCGGCGCATCGGACTGTCATGACGGCGCACTCGGCGCCGCAGGCACGCGGTGCGTCGCGTGCCCCGAAGATCCAGGAGTGTTGAGCGACATGGTGTACACCCCCCGGTCCGCGCGGCATGGTGCCCTGCTCGTCGGCATGGTCGCCGTGCTGGGCCTCCTGACCGCCTGCGGCGACGGCCAGGACGTCCACAGCAACCCCCCGTTGACGGTGTCCGGTACGGCCGCGCCCGCGGCGGACACCTCGAAGAGCCCGGCATCCACCACGTCCGCCGAGGCCTCCACCGCACCCACCGCCTCCACCGTCACCGGCGCCGCCTGGTCCGCCGCCCCCAAGGCGACGGTGTCCCCGGGCCGCGCAGCGACCCCGGCCGCCGCGAGTACCCGGTGCCACACCTCCGAACTGCGCGCCTCCGTGGGCCGCAACGATCCGGGGGCCGGTCAGGAGAACTTCCCCGTCGTCTTCACCAACAAGTCCGCCCGGACCTGCTCCCTGCGCGGCTATCCGGGTGCTGCCTTCGTGAACGGCTCCGGCACCCAGCTGGGCCCCGACCCCAAGCGTGAGGCGGGCTCGCCGGTGACCGTCACGCTCAAGCCCGGGCAGAGCGCCTGGGCCGGGCTGACCTTCTCCAACCCGGGGGTCAGCGGCGCGAAGACGGCCACTCCGGCCGCGTTGCTGCTCACCCCGCCGGACGAGCGGGACCACCTGAAGGTGACCTGGTCGGGTGGACCGGTACCGGTGTCCGGGAACTCCTCGTCCGTCTTCCTGACGGTGCTCAGCCCCGGCACCGGCCCCTGACCCACCCGGGGCCCCACGAGAACCCCGCTGTCGCGCTCCCGCGGCAGCGGGGTTCGTCATGACCGCGCCACAACTGTCACAGGACGGCAACAGGCGCCGGCAGTCGCGATCTTTCCCCCGCCCCCCGTCATCGAACCCGTCGACCGCACAGCGAGCAGGCCCGCACCGGGGCCGTGACGAGGAAATCGGGGAGACGATGAGCGGGATCTCACGCAGGCGGATGCTGACGGCGGGCGCGGCGACGGGCGCCCTGGGCGCGCTGGCCGCCTGCTCCTCCGGCACCGGCCTCAGGGCCGGCGGGCCGGACCCGGCGGACGGCAGGGGCACCGCGCAGGCCCGGCCGGCGAAGCCGATCGGTGACGGCTCCACCGCCGACACCGGCGCCCAGCCGCACCAGCCGAGGCCGACCCGGCTGAAGCCGGGGCAGAAGCCCCCGCAGTTCGTGGTGTTCTCCTGGGACGGCGCCGGCGAGCTGAGCAACGGGCTGTTCTCCCGGTTCCGCAAGGTGGCCGCCGACCACGGCGCCAAGATGACCTTCTTCCTCAGCGGCATCTACACCCTGCCCGAGTCCAAGAAGCACCTGTACCGCCCGCCGCAGCACCCGGCCGGCGCGTCCGCGATCGGCTACCTCGCCGACCGGCACATCCACGCCACGCTCCAGCAGGTGCGCGCGGCCTGGCTGGAGGGCCATGAGATCGGCACCCACTTCAACGGGCACTTCTGCGGCGCGACCGGCGTGCGCAACTGGTCCCCGGCCGAGTGGCGCAGCGAGATCGAGCAGGCCGTCGGCTTCGTCACCGAGTGGAAGACCAACACCGGCTTCACCGACCTCGAACCGCTCCCCTTCGACTACCGCAAGGAACTGACCGGCGGCCGCACCCCCTGCCTGGAGGGGCAGGCCAACCTGCTGCCCACGGCCGCCGCGCTGGGCTGGAAGTACGACGCCAGCTCACCCGGCGGGCTGCAGATCTGGCCGGGCACCGTGCGGGGCGGCCGGATCTGGGACTTCCCGCTGCAGTCCATACCGTTCTCCGGCCACTCCTTCCAGGTGCTGTCGATGGACTACAACATGATGTTCAACCAGTCGGGCGGGAACCCACTCGGCGACCGTGGGCGGTACGACGCCTGGCGCGCGCAGGCCCGGGACACCTACCTGGCCGGGTTCCGGCGCGCCTATGAGAGCAACCGCGCCCCCCTCTTCATCGGCAACCACTTCGAGCGCTGGAACGGCGGCATCTACATGGACGCCGTCGAGGAGGCGATCGGGAAGATGGCCGCGCATGACGACGTCCGGTTCGTGTCCTTCAAGCAGCTCGTGGCCTGGCTGGAGGCGCAGGAGCCGGCGGTGCTGCGCAGGCTGCGCACGCTCCCGCCCGGGCAGTCCCCGGTGGGCGGCTGGGCCGAGTTCCTGGGCGCGGCGGGGACCCGGTCGTCGTAGCGGCGCCGACATCCTCTGTTTTCATGGGCGGGCGCCATCGTGACCGATCCCGGAAGGACCCGCCTTGAACACCCCGCTCGCCGAGGGCCTGTCCGTCGTGCTGCTCGGTGCCGTGCTCGCCTGGGCCGTCGTACGGCCCTTCGGCCGGCCGGAGGCGGTCATGGCCGTTCCCGCCGCCGGGATCGCGGTCGCGACGGGCGCGATCTCGCTCGGCCACGCCCGCGCCGAGGCGGAGCGGCTCGGGCCGGTCGTCGGGTTCCTTGCGGCCGTACTGGTGCTCGCCCACTTCTGTGCCGTGGAGGGGCTGTTCCAGGCCTGCGGGGCGTGGATGGCCCGCTGGGCGGCGGGGCGTCCGGTGCGGCTGCTGACGGCGGTGTTCGCACTGGCTTCGGCCATCACCGCCGTGCTCAGCCTGGACGCCACGATCGTGCTGCTCACCCCGGTGGTGTTCGCCACGGCCGCGAGGACGGGCGTACGGCCCAAGCCGCACGTGTACGCGTGCACCCATCTGTCGAACACCGCGTCGCTGCTGCTGCCGGTGTCCAACCTGACCAACCTGCTCGCGTTCGCGGCGAGCGGGCTGAGCTTCACCCGGTTCGCGGCGCTGATGGCGCTGCCGTGGCTGGTGGCGATCGGCGCCGAGTACGTGGTGTTCCGGCGGTTCTTCGCCCGGGACCTGGCGGCGGCGGCCCCGGCCGGCGAGGACACCGGCGAGGCGCCGCGACCGCCGCTGTTCGCGCTGGTGACCGTCGCCTGCACGCTGGCCGGGTTCGTGGTGGCGTCGGCGTTCGGCGTGGAGCCCGCCTGGGTGGCCGCGGCGGGCGCGCTGGCGCTGGCCGGGCGGGCGCTGCTGCGGCGGAAGGCGACCCCGCTGACCGTCGTCCGGGCGGCGGCCCCGGCCTTCCTCGCATTCGTCCTGGCGCTCGGCATCGTGGTACGGGCTGTCGTCGACAACGGGCTCGCCGGCGCGCTCTCCCACCTCCTGCCGGGCGGAACGGGGCTGCCCGCGCTGCTCGGGATCGGCGCGTCGGCCGCCGTCCTCGCGAACCTCATCAACAACCTGCCCGCGGTGCTGGTGCTGCTGCCGCTGGCCGCGCCCGTCGGGCCGGGCGCGGTCCTCGCGGTGCTGCTCGGCGTGAACATCGGCCCGAACCTGACCTACGCCGGGTCGCTGGCCACGCTGCTGTGGCGGCGGATCGTGCACCAGCACGAGCACGGCGTGGATCTCGGGGAGTTCACCCGGCTGGGGCTGATCGCCGTGCCCTCGTCCCTGGCCGTCGCGGTCGTGGCACTGTGGGGGTCGCTGCAGGTTCTCTGAGGGCTCGCCGAGGGCCCTCCACAGGCCGAGGGAGGCCGCCGGTATGCGTGTGATCGCCTGGCTGGTCGAGGGCACCTGGCCCGCGTGCGTGGACGCCGCCCGTGCCCACGCGCCGGAGACCGCCGAGGTGGTGCTGTTGCACGTCAGCGGACCCGAGGTGCCCGGTCTCGCGCACGGCGCGTTCGCGGGGCTGCTCGGTCGCGGGCGTCCGTGGGGGCACCGTCCGGCCGAAGGCTGGGGAAGCGACCCGGGTGATCTGCTGGAGACGCTCGGCGGGAGTTCGGCGGCCGAACTGCTCGGCGCGGCGGCGGAGCGGCTCGGCCGGCCCTGTGTGCGCGAGGAGCGGTCGGGCCGGGTCGAGCGGGAGGTGGTGGCCGCCGCCGAAGGGGCCGATCTGCTGGTGCTGGCCCGGGACGGGGACCGGTCCCGGCTCGGACCGCACAGCCTCGGCCCGGCCGTCCGGTTCGCCGTCGACCACGCGCCCTGCCCGGTGCTGGTGGTGTGGCCGGAACCGGCTCCCGGACTGGGGACGCTCCCTCCCCCGCCGCCGCACCACCGCTGAGTCAGCGGTGACGGCGCCCGCCGCCGTAGCCCCCGCCGCAGTAGTACGGGTACCCGGAGCAGGGATCGGCCGCGGCGGACGGTGTGGGTGGCGGGCTCGACCCGGCCGATGTGGGGGTGGGGGTCGGCGACGGGCTCGTCCTGGAGGCTCTGGGTGGGGCCGTCGCCTCGGGGGATGTGGGCCGTGTGGTGGATGTCGGTGCAGGTCTGTCGCTGCCCCAGTTGACGTTCTGCATCTCCAGGTCGGGTTTGGCGGTGTCGACGGACCAGCGCTGGAGGGCGCCGGGGGCACGGGTCTTGAGGACCAGCGCGCCGGAGCCGTCGGTGGCGGCCGGGGTGAGGGCCAGCTCCTGGTTCCAGCGGGGTACGAGGGCGCCCTGGAGGGTGAAGTCGTAGCGGATGTTCCGGGCGGCCTCACCGGTGGCCGTGCAGGGGGCGAGGCGGACCGAGTAGCCGAGGTGGGAGTCCAGGCACAGGCCGGGGGCCGCGTTGTCGCGCAGCAGTCCGTCGGTCTCGTACGTCCACTGCTGGTCCGGTGTCGTGGAGCATCCGGCGAGTTCCGTCTCGGCGCCCTCGACGGCCTTCTTGCCGACCACACCGACGCACAGGCCGGAGGCCAGGTTGCGCAGCCGGCCGTGCAGGGCGCCCTGGGCGGCACCGCTCGTACCGGCCCAGGACGCGCCCGGGGAGGCGGAGTCCTTGCCCGGCGCTCGGGAGGAGGTGCCGCCGGGGTCGGGGGCCGGCGTGTCGCCGGAGCCGAGCACCGACCACAGCACCAGGGGCAGCACGACCAGGCCGCTGACCGTGACGACGGCCAGCGCTAGGTTGCGCCGCCGGGCGCGGCGGGCGGCACGGTGCGCGGAACGGCGGGAGCCGGCGGGCTCCGCGCGGTCCGCGGAACGGCCGGGAGCGGCGGCCTGGGCGCGGCGCGCCGAACGGCGGGCGCCGGCGGACCGGTCCGGGCCGGTGGAGTCGGCGAAACCGCCGGGGCCGTCGGATCGCGTGGGGCCGTCGGATCGCGTGGGGCCGTCGGATCGCGTGGGGGCGTCGGATGGCGTGGGAGCGAACGCCTCGCCTGCCGGGGGTGCGTCGGCAGCGGGGGCCGGGGCCGGCTCGGGCTCGGCCGGCGTCTCGGCGCGGCTCGCCCGGGACTCCGCATAGGCGCGGGCACCCCAGCCGAGCACCGCCTCGGCGAGCGCGAGCCCCAGGCCCGTGTTGAACGGGGCGAGTTGGTCGGCGGTCCGGCTGCAGTGCGGGCAGCCGGCCAGGTGCCGGCGCAGGTCCGGATCGATGTCGGCGCCGCCGCGCCGGAAGGTCACGTCGAGCATGCGCAGATAGCTCCGGCACTCGGCGTCGGGGGCGAGTTCGCGGTGCGCCTGGAGGCATTCCTCCCGCAGCCGTTCACGGGCCCGGCGGAGTTCGACGCGGACGTCCTCCTCGTCCAGGCCCAGGAGAGCGGCGGGCACCGCCGGCGGTTCCGCCTCGACCTCGGCGTGCCACAGGACCGCGCGGGAGATCTGGGGCACCCGCTGGAACGCGCGCGACAGCAGCCTCCGGCCGGGGTGCGGCAGCAGCCGGGCGGCGGCGCGTTCGCCGGTGCCGCCGCCCGGCCGCAGCGCAGGGTGCAGGAGTTCCTGACGGCCGTCGGTGTCCCACTCGGCCGCGATCCGGCGGACGGCGACCAGAATGTGGGGACGCCAGGCGGCGGTCGGACCGCTCTGCCGGAGCGATTCACCGAAGAGCCGGGTGAAGGCGGCGGTGGTGAGCATGCCGGCGGCACGTGGGCCGTCGGCGCACAAGCGGGCGTAGGCGAAGGCCGCCTCCCAGTGCCGGTCGAGGAGTTCGCCGACGGGGTGGAGCGCGGGTGTCGTCCCGGTCCACTTCTTCAGTTCGGCACTCAGCTGCTCGTCCGACAGGCCTGCCTCATTCACGGCTGCATTCCTCCAGACGTGATACGGAATTGGTCCATACCAACGGGTATGGACGAGATCGTGGGCAGCTCGAACGTCCACCTGAGGCGGCTCTTTTGAAGCGTGGGGGGTGTACGGGGAGCGGCCTGGCGCGCACAGGGGGAAATTTTTTGTGACTGTACGGCGACAGCGCACACTTTTACACAGACCCGCACGTGAGAACAAGAGATCTCTCGATTATCGGCAGTATTCGGAAGCGGATTCTCTATTGACAGAACGTCAAAGGAATCCCCTTCCAATTACGGCCGTTCGCCCGCCCGGTAGGCGCCGGGTGGCACGCCGTAGCGCGTCCGGAAGACCCGGCTGAAGTGGAATGGGCTCGGGAATCCGGAGGCCGCCGCCACCCGTTCCACCGTCAGATCGGTGACCTCCAGCAGCCGGGCCGCGTGCCGCAACCGCGCCTCGCGCAGGGCCCGCATCGGGGGCCGGCCGGTCCGCAGGCTGAACAGGTGCGCGAACCGGGACGGCGAGAGCGCGACGCTCTCGGCGAGCGAGCGCACGGTGTGCGGGGCTCCGGGGTCGGCGGCGATCAGTTCCTCGGCGCGGCGCACCCGGGCGTCGGCACCCGGTTCGGCGGGGGCCGCCCGTCCGCCGGAGGCGGCGAGCAGCACGACCTCCTCCAGTGCGCACAGGACCAGTTCCCGCGCCAGGCTGCCCTCCGCCACGGCCACCAGGTCCCGTCCGCGCGATGTTCCCCCGGCCGGCCCGGGGGAGTCGGCGAGCATCCGGCCGAACGCCGCCTCGATCCGGCGGTGGGCGGCACCGGTCAGTCCGGGGGCGACGTACAGGCCGTCGGCGAGGGCGTACGGGGCGAGCCAGGGCGTCCAGGACGGCCGGGCCGGGCAGTGCGCCCACCAGAACCGCCAGTGCTCGGCGCCGGGCGCGACCGTGTAGCGGTGACCGGTACCGGGGGCGAGCACCACCAGGTCCCCGGCGCCGGCCCGGACGCGGGCGGTGCCCTGGTGGATCAGGCCGCGTCCGCCGGTGGTGAAGGTGAACAGCCAACTCTGCGAGCCGCGGGGGCGGTTGACGCCGTAGCCCGGCCCCTGGTCGTAGCGGCCGGTCACCACGAGACCGGGCGGCGGGGAAGGGTCACCGGCCGCAGCAGGCACGGGCAGCTCCTCAGCACGCATGGACATCCTCCCGTCGGGCGCGTCGGCCTAGCGTGACGGGCCTGGGACAGCGGACGCGAGGAGCGGATCCATGACGGCTGCGGACATCGGCGCCACCGGCGCCCCCATCCGGCCCGAGGAGCTGCGGGGGCCCTTCGAGGAGGACGGATTCACCGTCGTGCGCGCACTGTTCGGTGCCGGCGAGATCGAGCGGCTGTGCGGTGAGTTCGCGGCGCTGCACGCCGCCGGGCCCGTGCCGGGACACTTCGCGCCCGACCCGGCCGATCCCGATCCGCTGCGCCGGTATCCGCGGGTGATGCAGCCTCACGAGATCAGCGCCGTGGCACGGGAGTTCCTGCTGGACGCCCGGCTGCGGGCCGTGCTGGAGGTGTTGTTCGGCGAGGAGGTGCTGGCCGCGCAGAGCATGTTCTACTTCAAGCCGCCGGGGGCACGCGGACAGGCGCTGCACCAGGACAACTTCTATCTGCGGGTCGAGCCGGGCACCTGTGTGGCCGCGTGGGTGGCCGGTGAGCCGATCGACCGGGACAACGGCGGGCTCCAAGTGGTACCGGGCACGCACCGGATGGACCTGTTCTGTCCCGAGGTCGCCGACGCCGGGCTGTCGTTCGCCCGCGAGTACGTTCCGCCCCCGCCCGGCCTGACGCCGGTGCCCGTGGACCTGGCACCGGGCGACGTGCTGTTCTTCAACGGCAGCCTGGTACACGGCTCGGCACCCAACCGCAGCGCCGACCGCTTCCGGCGCTCGTTCATCGGGCACTACGTGGGCCGCTCGGCCGCACGCATCGGGGCGTACTACCGGACACTGGCGATGTCCGGGGAGCGGGTGGAGCTGCCAAAGAGCGCGGGCGCGGGTCCGTGCGGCACGGAGTTCGCACCGCACGGACCCCACTGACCGGTCAGTGGCCGCTGACGGCCCGCGGGGTGTAGGGCCGCTCCAGCTCCTCGATCTCTTTGTCGCTCAGCTCCAGTTCGACGGCGGCCACCGCGTCCTCGATGTGCTGCGGCCTGGCCGCGCCGACGATCGGCGCGGCCACCGTGTCCTGGTGCAGCAGCCAGGCGAGGGCCACCTGGGCGCGCGGCACACCGCGGTCGTTCGCGATCCGGGTGACGGCCTCGACGATCGCGCGGTCGCTCTCCAGGTACAGGCGGCTGCCGAAGTTGTCGGTGGCGCTGCGCCCGGTGACGGTGCCCCAGTCGCGGGTCAGCCGGCCGCGGGCGAGCGGGCTCCACGGCAGCACGCCGACGCCCTGGTCCGCGCAGAGCGGCAGCATCTCCCGCTCCTCCTCGCGGTAGAGCAGGTTGTAGTGGTTCTGCATGGACACGAACTTCGTCCAGCCGTGCCGCTCGGCGGTGTACTGCGCCTTGGAGAACTCCCACGCGTACATCGAACTCGCCCCGATGTAGCGCACCTTGCCCGCCTTGACCAGGTCGTGCAGCGCCTCCATCGTCTCCTCGACCGGAGTGGCGTGGTCGTAGCGGTGGATCTGGTAGAGGTCGACGTGGTCGGTGCCGAGCCGGCGCAGACTGTGGTCGATCTCGCTCATGATGGCCTTGCGGGACAGGCCGCCGCCGTTGGGGCCCGGCCGCATCCGGCCGTGCACCTTGGTGGCCAGCACGATCTCGTCGCGGTTCGCGAAGTCGCGCAGGGCCTTGCCGACGATCTCCTCGCTGGTGCCGTCCGAGTAGACGTTGGCGGTGTCGAAGAAGTTGATGCCCGTCTCCAGCGCCTGCCGGATGAGCGGGCGGGAGGCGTCCTCGTCGAGGGTCCATTCGTGCGTGCCGCGGTCCGGCAGCCCGTAGGTCATGCAGCCCAGACAGATCCGCGAGACGTCCAGGCCCGTCGAACCGAGCTTCGCGTACTGCATCGTTGCTGCTCCTGCCTTCGCCGACGATGGTCACCGCCGAGCCTACGACGTGCCCCGGAGCCGACTTGACGATGTGAGCGTGCGGGCGATTTGATCCTGACACGTGCCGCGCCGCCCGGCGTGGGCAGGATGGAGCGGACTTGCCCCCGAAGGGTGTCTTCCGCGCCGCGGGTCGCCGGACGGCCCCGGGCGCCTTGTCAGCGGCCCTGATCGTGGCCGTGTCGGCACTGGCCGGCTGCGGCTCCGGCAGCGGGGGGACGGACGGTTCGCCGAAGCCCGCCACGGTACGGCTGCCGCCGCGGAACGCCGGGTTCGACTACCAGATCGGCGGCGCGTATCCCCCGCCGAGGGGTGTGCGGATCGTCAGCCGCGACCGGTCCGACTCCCCCGCCCCGGGCCTCTACAACATCTGCTACGTCAACGCCTTCCAGGCCCAGCCCGCCGAGCGCTCCTCCTGGCCGCCCGAGCTGCTGCTGCGCGACGCGCACGGCGAGGTCGTCATCGACGAGGACTGGAACGAGCCGCTGCTCGACCTGCGCACCCCGGCCAAGCGGGAGCGGGTGGCGCGACGGGTGAACCGGTGGATCGACGGCTGCGCGAGGAAGGGCTTCGACGCCGTCGAGCCGGACAACTACGACAGCTACACCCGCTCCCGCCACCTGCTCACCGCCGAGGACGCGACCGCGTTCATGACCCTGCTCTCCCGGCACGCGCACGCCCGGCACCTGGCCATCGGGCAGAAGAACACCTCCGAACTCGCCGGGCGGCGGGGGCGGACGGGGCTGGACTTCGCGGTGGCGGAGGAGTGCGGGCAGTACGACGAGTGCGGGGTGTACGCGAAGGCGTTCGACGACCGGGTCGTGGACATCGAGTACACCGGCGGCGGGTTCCGTTCGGCCCTCGCCCACTGGGGCGGCAGGCTGAGCATCGTCCGCCGCGACCGGGACGTCTCCACTCCGGGCAGCGCGGGCTACGTCCGTGAGGCGCACCAGGACGTACGGGTTGCTGCCCCCAGGTGACCGTCCGCCTTGGGAGCCGACGGACGGTCGTACAGTCGGCTCGTCCTCGGCGCAGACGACCGGCCTACGACCGGTCTCGGCCGCCCGGGCCGACGCCTCCGGTGCCGTCAGCCGCCGGACTCGCGCAGGCTGATGGCGCTCACCGGGCAGGCCTGCGCCGCCACACGGACCATCGGGTCACCGGCACCGTCCTCGCGGCCCGGGAGCAGGGTGCTGTAGCCGTCGTCGTCCTGGGTGAAGACGTCCGGCGCGGCCAGCGCGCACTGGCCGGCGCCGATACAGACGTCCTTGTCGATGTCGATATGCATGAGCAGAGCCTCTTACCAGGTCACGGGGAGTTCCAGCATTCCCTGGACCGTGTCGCCGGGTTTGCAGGGAATCTCCTCGGCCGGGGCGGCCAGCCGCAGCCCGGGCAGGCGCGCGAGCAGGCTCCCGAGGGCGATCTCGAGTTCCGCTCGGGCCAGGTTCTGGCCCAGGCACTGGTGGATGCCGAAGCCGAACGCCAGGTGGTGGCGGGCGGAGCGGTGGAAGTCCAGGGTGTCGGGGTCCTCGTAGAGGGAAGCGTCGCGGTTGATCACCGAGGTCGCGAAGAGCACTCCCTCGCCGGCCCGGATCGTGGTGCCGGCGACCTCGATGTCCTCCAGGGCGACGCGCTGCAGTCCCTCCGCGATGGACAGCATCCGCAGCAGTTCCTCGACGGCGGCGGGCAGCAGCGCCGGGTCGGCGCGCAACTCGGCCAGCCGCTCGGGGTGCCGCAGCAGCGTGTAGGTGCCGAGGGAGATCATGTTGGCGGTCGTCTCGTGGCCGGCGACCAGCAGGATGATGGCGAGCGCCACGAGTTCCTCGCGGTCCACCGTGCCGTCGCGGAACTGATGACGGACGAGGTCGTCGAGGATGCCCTCGCCCGGCTCGGCGTCCTTCGCCTTCTGGTCGATTAGCCCGCCGAGGTACTCCGCCAGCCGGTTACGGGCTTCCTGGTTGTCCGCGGGCGACGGGCCGCGCAGCAGTCTGCGGGACTGCTCCTCGAAGAACTCGTGGTCGGCGTACGGCACTCCGAGCAGACCGCAGATCACCATCGACGGTACGGGCAGCGCGAAGGCGGAGACCAGCTCGGCGGGCGGCCCCTGCGCGATCATCGCGTCCAGCCGCCCGTCCACGGTCCGCTGGATCAAGGGCCGCAGCTCGGCCGCGCGCTTGAGGGTGAACGACGGGACCATCATCCGCCGCTGCCGGTGGTGCTCCGGGTCGTCCACCCCGAGCAGGGCCACCCGCCGGCGGCGCATGGCGGCGAAGGCGGGCGTGAGACCGGGGAAACCGGGACGGCCGCGGTCGGTGGACAGGCGGGGGTCGGCCAGCAACGTGCGGGCGGTGGCGTGCGCGGTGACCACCCACGCCTCCTGGCCGTCGTAGAGAGTGACGCGGGACAGGGCCCGTCCGTCGCGCAGCGGGTCGTATCCGGCGGGCGGGTCGTAGGGACAGGTGCGGTCCTGGGGGAAGGCGACGGTGCCGGCCGGGGGCACCGGGCCGGAAGTGTCCGTCAGTTCCGTCATGGAAAGTCCTCGCAGCCGAAGAGGTACGTCGTGCCGATCTTCATTAGATGCCCCGGCGTACGGTCGCTTCGGTGATCGACGCGATGTGGCCGAAGAAAGAAGGTCACGGGAAGGGAAACCGGCCAGACCGTCCCGGACGGTGAGGAACGGCGGTCCGGGCGGTGTGACCGGGAGGTGATCAGCCGATCGGCCGAAGCGATCCGCGGTTCGGATGATTCGTGCGGCCACCGGCGTTGAGCCCGGTGACAGACAGCCGCTGTACCGACGAAGGAGACGGAGCCCATGCCTCTTGAGGGCGAGTACGAGCCCAGCCCGACACAGTGGGTGCGCGAGCAGGTCGAGCTGTACGAGAGCTCGGGCGGGACGAAGGGGACGACGCTGCTCGACACCGGTCTGCCGGTGATCGTCCTCACCACGCGGGGCGCGAAGAGCGGGAAGATCCGCAAGACGCCGCTGATGCGGGTGGAGCACGAGGGGGCGTACGCGGTGGTCGCCTCGCAGGGCGGGGCACCCAGGCATCCGGTCTGGTACTTCAACGTCAAGGGCGATCCGCGGGTCGAGCTGCAGGACGGCCCGGTCAAACGGGACATGCGGGCCCGTGAGGTCACCGGCGCGGAGAAGGCCGAGTGGTGGGAGCGGGCCGTGGCGGCGTATCCGCCGTACGCCGACTACCAGGAGAAGACCGAGCGGGAGATTCCCGTGTTCGTGCTGGAGCCCCTCGACGAGAGCTGAATTCCGGCCCGGGACCGGATCCTTCCGGAAGAAATCCCTTCCGGTGGTGTGTGAAGCCGGCCCCGGGGGGGCACCCGAGCGTCAGGCCCCGCCGCGCTCCCCCGTCGCGGCGGGGCTCTCCTGTGCCTCGCCCGCCGGCCGGTCGGTCACGTCGAGGAAGATCTGGTCCGCGTCGGGGAACGTCCGGGCCAGGGAGCGCTTGATGCGTACGGCGACTTCCTCGATCCGTTCGCTGTCCAGGCCGGGCATCAGGTCGATACGCGCGGCCACCAGGGTGGAGTCGAGGCCCATCTTCATCGTGAGCAGCGCCTCCACGCTGTCGATCTCCGGCTGTGCCTCGAGCAGCGACCGGATCCTGCCGCTCAGCTCCGGGTCGGCGGCCTCGCCGATGAGCTGGTCCCGGGCCTCGCGGCCGAGCCGGTAGGCGACGTACACCAGCAGCCCGCCGATCGCCAGCGAGGCGGACGCCTCCCACACCACCTGCCCGGTGACCATGTGCAGGGCCATACCGACCAGGGCGAGGGTGACACCCAGCACCGCCGTGCCGTCCTCGGCGACCACGGTGCGCAGCGCCGGGTCGCGCAGGCCACCGAGCCCGCCCTGCCGGCGCACCTGGTGCAGGGCACGCAGCAGCGAGACGCCCTCGGCCACCAGTGCCACGCCGAGCACGATCAGACCCGCCACATAACCGCTGAACGTCTCCTCGGTCTGCTCGCGGAGTGCCTCGAAGCCCTGGAAGAAGGAGAAGCAGCCGCCCATGACGAAGATGCCGACGGCGGCGAGGAGGGACCAGAAGAAGCGCTCCTTGCCGTAGCCGAAGGGGTGCCGTGCGTCGGCGGGGCGGCGGCTGCGGCGCAGTGCGGCCAGCAGGAACACCTCGTTGAGGCTGTCGGCGACGGAGTGCGCGGCCTCCGACATGAGCGCGGGCGAGCCGGCGAGGACGCCGCCGACGCCCTTGGCGGCGGCGATCACCAGATTGGCGGCCAGCGCCACGAGGACGGTGACCTTGGTGTGCTGGTCGGCCGTCGAGTGGTCCGGCCGGCTCGTCTCCGCGGCCGCCGGGCCGTCGGCCGGCGCCGTCGGCGTCCCGTCGTCCGCCCCGGGGTCGCGCGTGTGTGGCGCGCCGCTGCTCTCGGCCGTCTGTGCGGCCGTCTCCCGTCCTGAGGATGTCCCGCTCATTCATCGGCGACTGCCCCCGACCGTGCGTCTCACACCGTGCGGGCGGCGGAAAACGGGGAACGCGTTGCCCGGAGCCCTTCGGCCGGCGAGGAGGAGAAATGAGCGGCGACGGCAACAGGGCCTACGGCCACAAGAGGTTCAACCGGTCCAGGAGCCACTTCCAGGACCGCGTCACCGCCGACGGCCGGGACGGCTGGCCGGTGGCGGCGGGCCGATACCGGCTGGTGGTCTCCCGTGCCTGTCCCTGGGCGAGCCGGGCCGTGATCTCGCGCCGGCTGCTGGGTCTGGAGGAGGCCTTGCCGATGGCGGTCGCCGACCCGATCCAGGACGACCGCAGCTGGCGGTTCACCCTGGACCCGGACGGCCGGGACCCGGTGCTCGGCATCCGGTTCCTGAGCGAGGCGTACGACCGCCGGGAGACGGACTACCCGGGCGGGGTGAGCGTGCCCGCGGTCGTGGACGTCCCCAGTGGGCGGCTGGTCACCAACGACTACCAGCAGCTCACCCTGGACCTGGCCACCGAGTGGGCGGCCCTGCACCGCGCCGGCGCGCCCGACCTCTACCCGGCCGAAAGGCGCGAGGAGATCGACCGGGTGATGGCCGAGGTCTACGAGGACGTGAACAACGGCGTGTACCGGGCCGGGTTCGCCACGCGGCAGAAGGAGTACGAGGAGGCGTGCGAGGCGGTGTTCCGGCGGCTGGAACTGCTCGCCGAGCGGCTGGCCGGACAGCGGTATCTGGTCGGCGACGGCATCACCGAGGCGGACGTGCGGCTCTTCACCACGCTGGTCCGGTTCGACGCCGTCTACCACGGTCACTTCAAGTGCAACCGCTGGAAGCTGGCCGAGAACCCGGTGCTGTGGGCGTACGCCAGGGACCTGTTCCAGACACCCGGGTTCGGCGACACCGTCGACTTCGACCACATCAAGCGGCACTACTACCAGGTGCACACCGGCATCAACCCCACCGGCATCGTGCCCCTCGGCCCGGATCTCGGCGGCTGGCTGAGCCCGCACCACCGCGCGGAGCTGGGCGGCCGGCCCTTCGGCGACGGTACACCGCCGGGACCGGTGCCTCCCGGCGAACGAGTGGCCCCGCAGGGACGCCCGGCATGAGCGACGCGTGACGAGGAAGGAGTCACACATGGCCAAGAACAAGAAGAAGAAGCTCCCACTCGTCTACCAGCCGGTCGGATTCGTGCTCAGCTGGGCGGGCGGCGCGCTGGCAGGCATGGCCTTCCGCAAGGCGTGGATGGCGATCCGGCACGAGGAGGACGCGCCCGACGCCCTGGACCCGGACCGCGGCTGGGGTGAGGTCCTGCTCGCCGCGGCGGTCCAGGGCGCGATCTTCGCGGTGGTGCGCAGCGCCGTGGACCGCACCGGCGCCAAGGCCATCGCCCGGTCGACGGGTGTATGGCCCGCCTCCGACAAGGGCGGCCGGGACTGAGCCCCGGGAAGTGAGCCCCAGGGGGTGTCCTCCGGGTCGGGCAGGCGGGACGCCGTCGCTCCCGCCGGCCTGATCCGGAAGGCAAGCCCTGGCTAGCCCTGCTTGGGAGCCCTCGTGGGGGTCAGGCGCAGGGTGAAGGAGTGACCGGCGGGGTCGGCGTATCCGCGTTCCTCGTACGGCCCCGCCGCGTCCCTCGTCTCGATCGGCCGGCCGCCGAGCCCCACCACCCGGCGCTCGGCCTCGTCCAAGTCCTCGACCAGGAAGTCGAGATGCGCCTGGAGGGAGTTCTCCGGGCGCGGCCAGCTGGGCGGGGTCGCGTTGACGTCCCGGCGGAAGCCCAGCCGGATGCCGTCGGCGCCCCGGATCTCCACCAGGTTGGCGGAGGCCTCCGTCAGTTCGCCTTCCAGCAACTCCTTGTAGAACGCGGCGAGTTTCTCGGGCTCGGCGCAGTCCAGCACCACGACGCCCGCTTTCACCAGTGCCATGCTTCCTCCCGGGGGTTCTCCTCTCCCCTGCGGATATCCCGGGCCACCGGATTCAGTCGGCGGGCAGCCACTCCCCGTCGCGCATCAGCTCCCGTCCCCGCAGCTCGTTCGCCTCGCGCCAGGCCTGGACGCGTTGCGGAGTGATGCTGAAGTACAGGTAGCGGGTGGCGAGTCGGCGCGGGTCGAAGCCGGTCTTCCCGGCGAACACCTCGGCGTCCTCCTCGGGCAGGTCCTCCGGGGTCACGGCCCGGACGGTGCCTTCGACGATGACGACGTCCCGGGTGGGGCCGATGCCGAGGCGGGCGGTGCCGGTGGCCACGAGGTTGCGGCCGGTGGGGCTCTCGGCGGGGGTGGCGATCAGCAGGGTGGAACCGTCCCACACGAAGGACAGCGGGACGAGATAGGGGGCACCGCCGTCGGGGCCGGCGGTGGCGACCCAGGCGTCGACGTCGTGCTCCAGCCGGTGGAGGGTGTCCTTCTTGCGCTGTTCGGCGGTGCGGGCGGGCGCTGTGGTCATGTCGTACGGCCTCCT
This sequence comes from Streptomyces sp. NPDC045022, assembly GCF_056432605.1. NCBI lineage: Bacteria > Bacillati > Actinomycetota > Actinomycetes > Kitasatosporales > Streptomycetaceae > Streptomyces > Streptomyces sp. NPDC045022. The sequence continues at coordinate 193,765 of NZ_JBWKIR010000013.1, read as the reverse complement.
GGTCGTCGGTACCACGGGTATGACACGGGGACGCCGTCCAGTGTGACGGGCAGTGATCGGTACCGGCCCGGATCTCGCCGAGGCGTGTCCGCGGGGTGAGCCGGGACCGTACGCTCAGGCCGGTGATCCAGGGGCGGCTCGCCGTCGTACGCGCGCGCATGTCACCGTACTGTCGCGGCGGCGAGGGCCGACGGCGACCGCCGGCAGCTCCGCCCGCCTCCGACCGACCACCCACGAAAGGCACCATGCACGCCGACCTCCTCTTCACCGGCGGCCCCGTCCTCACTCCCGAGGGCCGCACCGCGACCTCCGTGGCCGTCACCGGCGACCGGATCACGGCCGTCGGCCACGCCGAGGTGCGTGAACTCGCCGGGCCCCGCACCGAGACGGTCGACCTCGCCGGCCGGCTGCTGCTGCCGGGCTTTCAGGACGCCCACGTCCATCCGGTGCCGGCCGGGCTCGAAATGTCCAGGTGCGATCTGACCGGCACGACATCGGCCGCGGAGACCGTGGCCGCCGTACGCGCGTATGCCGACGCCCATCCCGAGCGGGAGTGGATCCTCGGTGGCGGTTGGTCGATGGAGGCGTTCGCGGGCGGTACCCCGACGAAGGAACTGCTGGACGCGGTGGTGCCGGACCGGCCGGTGTACCTGCCGAACCGGGACCACCACGGCGCCTGGGTCAACAGCCGGGCGCTGGAGCTGGCCGGCATCGACCGGGACACGCCCGACCCGGCCGACGGGCGCATCGAGCGGGAGGCCTCCGGCGCGCCCGCCGGCACCTTGCAGGAGGGCGCGATGCAGCTGGTCGGCCGGCTGGCCCCGCCCGCCACGGCGGCCGACCGGCTGGCCGCGCTGCTGCACGCCCAGCGGCACCTGCACGCGCTCGGCATCACCGCCTGGCAGGACGCGCTGGTCGGGGACTTCCTCGGCATGGACGATCCGGCGCAGGCGTACCTCACCGCCGCCGAGGACGGCTCGCTCACCGCCCGGGTGGTGGGGGCGCTGTGGTGGGACCGGGAGCGTGGGGCGGAGCAGATCCCCGAACTGGTGGAGAAGCGGGCCGCGTCCAGCCGCGGCCGGTTCCGGGCGGGCACGGTGAAGCTGATGCTGGACGGCGTCGCCGAGAACCACACGGCCGCCCTGCTCGAGCCGTATCTCGACCGGTGCGGCTGCGCCACGGCCAACGACGGCAAGAGCTTCCTCGATCCGGCGCAACTGCCGCGATTCGTCACCGAGTTGGACGCACGCGGCTTCCAGTGCCACTTCCACGCGCTGGGCGACCGGGCCGTGCGTGACGCGCTGGACGCGATCGAGGCGGCCCGCGCGGCCAACGGGCCGAGCGACACCCGGCCGCACCTCGCACACCTCCAGGTCGTCCACCCGGACGACGTGCCCCGGTTCGCCGGGCTCGGCGCCACGGCGAACATCCAGCCGCTGTGGGCCGCGCACGAGCCGCAGATGGACGAGCTGACGATTCCGTTCCTCGGACCCGAACGGGCCGCCCGGCAGTACCCGTTCGGGGCGCTGCTGCGCTCCGGGGCGCGACTCGCGGCGGGCAGCGACTGGCCGGTGAGCAGCCCCGATCCGCTCCAGGGCATCCATGTCGCGGTCAACCGGATCGAACCGGGCGGCGCCGGGCCGGTGTTCCTGCCCGCCGAGCGGCTCGGTCTCGCGGAGGCGCTGACGGCGTACACGGCCGGGTCGGCGTATGTGAACCACCTCGACGACGGCGGCCGGGTGGCCGTCGGGGCGCTCGCCGACCTGGTGGTCCTGGACCGCGACCCGTTCACCGGGCCGCCGGAGGCCATCGCGGAGACGACCGTGGCGCTCACCTACGTCGGGGGCGAGCGGGTGTACGCCGCGCGGTGACGGCAGCCGTCCTGGCGGGTGCGCGAGGGCCCGGCCTCCACGGGGTGTTCAGCGGGCCCGCTGGAACGTTCTCCGGTACGTCTGCGGGGAGACGCCGATCGCCGCGTGCAGGTGCTGGCGCAGCGAGGCGCCGGTGGCGAAGCCGACCTCTCCGGCGATCCGGTCCACGGGCAGGTCGCTGGACTCGAGCAGGTGCCGGGCACGGGCCACGCGCTGCTGGATCAGCCAGCGGCCGGGGCTGAGGCCGACCTCGTCGTTGAAGCGACGGGCGAAGGTGCGCAGGCTCATCCGGGCGTGTCCGGCGAGGTCGGCCAGGGTGAGCGGCTCGTCCAGCCGCTCCAGGGCCCAGGCTCGGGTCTCCGCCGTACTCGCGGCGCCGCTGACCGGGATCGGCTGCTCGATGTACTGGGCCTGGCCGCCGTCCCGGAACGGGGGGACAACACAGCGGCGGGCGACGGCGTTGGCCAGCTCACTGCCGTGGTCGGTGCGCACGATGTGCAGGCAGATGTCGACACCGGAGGCGGCGCCGGCCGAGGTGAGGACGCGGCCGTCGTCGACGAAGAGGACGTCCGGGTCGAGGTCGACCAGCGGGAACCGGCGGCGGAACAGATCGGCGACCTGCCAGTGCGTGGTCGCCCTGCGGCCGTCCAGCAGGCCGGCCGCGGCCAGGACGAAGGCGGCCGTGCAGATGGAGACGATCCGGGCGTCCGGGCGGATACGGGCGAGCGCGGCGGCCACGTCGTCGGGCAGCTCGGTGGGGATGAAGGCGGTTGCCACGGAGGCGACGACGACCGTGTCGGCGGTCTCCAGGATGTCGGGGCCGTGCGCGACGCCGACGGTGAAGTCGGCGTTGGTGCGCACCGGCCGGCCGTCGACGGTGCAGGTCAGCACCTCGTAGTGACCGTCGGCCGCGCCGAGGATGCGGCTGGGGATGCCCAGCTCGAAGGGGTAGACGCCGTCGAGGGCGAGGACGACCACCCGCTCCGGGCGACGGGTGAGCAGCTGCATATCAGGCATGGCACGATTCTATCGAAGGTTGGCAATCATGCCATTTCCCGGGCGCGCGGAGCCCGGCAGGCTGGGTGACCATGAGCGATGTGAACACGATGCGAGCCATCAGCCAGGACGTCCTCGGCGGTCCCGAGGTCCTGAAGGAAGTACAGGTGCGGCGGCCGGCGCCGGGCCCGAACGAGGTGCTGGTCCGGGTGCGGGCCGCCGGGGTGAACCCCACCGACTGGAAGCACCGGGCCACCGGCGGGTTCCTGGGCGAACCGCCGTTCGTCCTCGGCTGGGACGTCTCGGGCGAGGTCGCCGAGACCGGGATCGGCGTGGCCGCCTTCCAGCCCGGCGACGAGGTCTTCGGCATGCTGCCCTACCCCTTCGGCCACGGCTCGCACGCCGAGTACGTGATCGCCCCGGTCCGTGCCCTCACGCACAAGCCGGACTCGATCGACCACACCCAGGCGGCCGCGCTGCCGCTGGTCTCCCTGACCGCCTGGCAGGCGCTGACCGAGCACGCGGACGTGCGGCCCGGACAGCGGGTGCTGATCCACGCGGCGGCCGGTGGGGTCGGGCACGTGGCCGTGCAGATCGCCAAGGCGCGTGGCGCGTACGTGATCGGCACGGCGAGCGCGGGCAAGCACGACTTCCTGCGGGAGATCGGCGTGGACGAGCCCATCGACTACCGCTCCACCGACGTCACCGAGGCGGTGCGGGACGTGGACGTCGTCCTGGACACGCTCGGCGGGGAGACCTCCGTGCGGTCCCTGCGGGTGCTGCGGCCGGGCGGTGTCGTGGTGTCGATCCTGCCGGTCGGCTCCCAGGAGTTCCACGAGGAGGCCGAGCGGCTCGGCGTCCGGGCGGTGCGCATGCTGGTCGACGCCGACCGCGCCGGGATGCGGGCGGTGGCCGAGCTGGCGGAGTCCGGGAAGCTGACGGCGACGATCGCCGGGACGTTCGCGCTGGCCGACGCCGCGAAGGCGCACGAGCTGGGCGACACCGGGCGCACGACGGGCAAGCTGGTGCTGCTGGTCGACTGACCGGATCCGGACGGTGCACGGGCCGTTCACCCGGCCCGTGCCACGACACGCCGCAACCTCGAAGACATATGTCAACCGAACATGCTCAAATTCCTTCCATCGAGGGTAACTTGACGATCGGGGAACCGATGTCAGGGCGCGGGTGGGAGGTGAAGCCGTCGTGCGAGACGAGCCCGTTCCGCGCACCCGGCATTTACGGGTGCACGAGCACCACGGCTACACGGTGCTGGAGTTCCGGGGCGAGATCGACATCGCCGCGGCGGCGGAGATCGGCCCCGTCCTGGACCGGATCACCCAGCGCCCCGGCGCCCGGGTCGTGATCGATCTGCGGCCGGTGGAGTTCTTCGACTGCTCGGGGCTGCGGCTGCTCCACCGGGCCCGCGCCCGGATCCTGGAGCGCGGTGGCCGGCTGCATCTGGTGTGCACCCACCCGCTGACCCTGCGCGTCCTCCGGGTGACCGGCCTCGCCCGGCTGCTGCCGCCGCACCCGACACCGGACGCGGCCCTGGCCGAGGCCGAGGCCGCGTCCGGCACGCTGTGACACCGGGCCCGTGACGATCCGGGTGACCTGGCCGGCCCGTCGCGCTACGACTCCTCGAACAGGGCGCTGACGGACTCACCGTTGTGGATCCGCCGTACGGCCTCGGCGAGCGCCGGGGCGATGGACAGGACGCGGAGCTTGTCGGTGTGGTCGTCCGCGGGGATCGGCACGGTGTTGGTGCACACGATCTCCAGGACGTCCGGCTGCTCGCTCAGCCGCTTGAGGGCGCCGGCCGCGAAGAGCCCGTGCGTGCAGGCCACCCGGATCGACCGCGACTCCGACTCCCGCAACCGGTCCAGGAGTTCAAGGACGGTGCTGCCCTTGGCGATCTCGTCGTCCAGCACGATGACGTCCCGTCCGGTGACGTCGCCGATGACGTTGCTGATGGTCACCCGGTCGTCCGCGTACCGCTGCTTGGCGCCGGCCGCCACCCGGGCACCGATCCGCCGGGCGAAGGCGGCGGCCTCCTTGGCGTTGCCGAGGTCCGGGGAGACGACCGTCGTGTGCGAGAGGTCGTACTGCCGGAAGTGCGCGGCCAGTTCGCGCAGGGCGTGCAGGTGGTCCACCGGCACCGAGAAGAAGCCGTGCACCTGCGGGGAGTGCAGCGTCATGGTGAGGACCCGGCTCGCGCCCGCCGCCACCAGTAGGTCGGCGACCAGCCGTCCGCCGAGGGAGATGCGCGGAGCGTCCTTCTTGTCGGAGCGGGCGTAGGAGTAGTGCGGCATGACGACGGTGATCCGGGCCGCCGAGGCGCCCCGGGCCGCGTCGCACATCAGCAGCAGCTCCACCAGGTGCTCCTGCACGGGTCTGACCAGCGGCTGGATCAGGAAGACGTCCCGCTGCCGGCAGTTGGCCTGAAGCTGCGCCTCGAGGCAGTCGTTGGCGAACCTGCTCACGCGGGTCGGGCTGAGCGGCACCCCGAGGTGCGCGCAGACCTCGCGGGCCAGGTCGGGGTGGGCGCTACCGCTGAAGACGGCGATGTCTCGCACGATCCGCTCCTCGCATGATCGGCACCGGCTGGATCGTCATGCTACTGGCGGCAGACCGCCACCGGGCCCAGGGCCGGCGGCGATCAGGTCATGTACGTCATGGACGCCCATTCGGCCGACGCACCGGTCTGCCACGGCGGTGGGCGGGCATTCGGACAGCAGGAAGGAGGACCGTCACGATGACGACTTCCGTCAGGCACCTGCCCGGCTGGGCCAAGGCCGTGGCCGCGCTCGTCCTGGTGCTCGCCGTGCTGTTCGCCGGGATCCGGCTGGCCGTGCTGCCGGGCATCAAGGACCTGTTCGGCACCGAGACACACGACCGTTCCGGACCCGCGCTCCTCAAGTCCATCCAGGACATGAGCCGTTACAACGCGGCTTCGGGCAACTTCCAGGTCGTCGTGGACCTGGACAAGGACGCGAAGTTCCTGCCCGACGCCATCCGGGGGACCCGTACCCTGTACGTCGGCGCGGGCACCGTGGACGCCTATGTCGACCTGGGCCGGCTCGGCGAGCGGGACGTGCGGGTCAACGGCGACCGTACGTCCGCCACGCTCCGGCTGCCGCACGCGCGGCTCGGCAAGCCGGCCCTCGACCCCGACCACTCCTACGCCGTGTCCAAGCAGCGCGGGCTGCTGGACCGGCTCGGCGATCTGTTCTCGGACAACCCCAACAGCGAGCAGGCCGTGCAGAAGCTCGCCGTCCGGCACATCGGCGACGCGGCCAGGAGCAGCGGGCTGACCGCCCGCGCCGAGACGAACACCACCGGAATGCTGCAGGGCCTGCTGCGCTCCCTCGGCTTCAAGGAGGTGCACATCGACTACGGCCCCTGAGCAGGCACCGGGGCCCCGATCAACCCGCCCCTGAGCGGGCCCGGGCCCCGATCAGCCGCCCAGCACCCCCGGCAGCACCAGCGCCCCCAGCACCGTGGCGCCGGCCAGCAGCCAGGCCACGTAGTCGCCGACGTGGCCGGACTGCAGGCGGCGCAGGGGCGCGGCCCAGTCGGGGGCGGCCACCCAGCGCGGGCGGGTCACGGCGAGACCGGCGAGGGTCGCGGCCAGCACGGTGGAGGCGACCCCCAGCAGAACGCCGTGCGGCGTCCAGTGGACGGAGGCGTGGGCGCCGCCCGAGCCCGCCTCGTTGACCGAGCGGGCCACCAGATCGCCGAATCCGGGGGCCACTCCGACGGCGAGGGCGCCGGCGAGCAGCACCGCGGGCACCGTCGTCATGGTGTCCGGGATCCGGCGCAGCAGACCGCCGGTCTCGGGTTTCTCGTCGGAGCCGCTGGTCTCGAACTCGGCGTCCTGCGGGCGCGGGCCGAGCCCGAGGAACACGCGTGCGGTGACCCGCAGGACGGCGCCCGCGGTGATCGCGGAGGCGGTCACGTACACCGCGGTGAGCGGGCCGCCGACCGCCTCCTCGGTGACCGACTTGCCGAGCGCGGTGCCGAACGGCGGCAGGCCCGCGAGCCCGAGGGCGCCGACGGCGAACATCACCCCGGTGGCGTGGAGCGGGCGGGCCCGGCCGTGCAGCGCGTGCTCGTCGACACTGCCGTACCGGTCGAGCAGCACGCCGGCGCAGGCGAACAGCGCGGCCTTCACGCCGGCGTGCCCGAGGAGGTAGAGGGCGATTCCGTCGTCTCCCTCGGGGGTGAGGACGCCGAGGCCGATGAGGAAGAGCCCGGTGTGGGCGACGGTGGAGTAGGCGAGCAGCCGTTTGATGTGGCGCTGGTACCAGCACATGACGGCGCCGATCGCGGCCGTGAGGGTGCCGAGCGTCACCAGGGCCCGGGTCAGGTCGGCGGCGGGGATGCCGCCGGGGCCGGCGAAGACGGTGCCGTACACGCGCCAGGCGCCGTAGGCGCCGAGTTCGACCATGACGCCGGAGAGCAGCATGCACACCGGGGTGGGGGCGACGGCGTGCGCGTCCGGGAGCCAGAAGTGGAAGGGCACCGCGGCCGCCTTCACCAGCAGGCCGGTCAGGACGAGCACGAAGGAGGCGAGGACGAGGGCGTCCGGTCCGCCGTGCGCGTCGAGTCCGCGCCCGATCTTCGACATGGCCAGTTCGCCGGTACGGGCGTACAGCAGGCCGATGCCCATCAGCATGGCGTACGCGCCGAGGGAGTTGACGACGCCGAAGGTCAGCGCGCCCTGGACGGCCTTGGCCTCGTCGATGCGGTAGCCGGTCAGGGCGTAGGCCACCACGCTCATCAGCTCGAAGAACACGAACGCGTTGAACAGGTCACCGGCGATGGCGAATCCGCACATGGCGCCCTGGAAGACCAGCATCAGCGCGGTGAACGTGCCGGAGCCGCCCTGCGGGGGTTCGTCGAAGTAGCGCCAGGAGTAGGCGAGGGCGGCGAGGGTCAGCAGCGAGACCAGCGCGGCCATGCCGAGCGAGGCGCCGTCCCCGACCACGACGATGCCGACGCTCTCGCCGCCGACGGGCAGCCAGCCGCCGACCCATTCGACCATCGGCGGTGAGGAGCCCAGCAGCAGCACGAGCGCGAGGGCGGCCGTACCGCCGGAGACCACGAAGCCGGTGATCTCGACGGCGATCCGGGGCAGCCGGCGGCCGGTGGCCACCAGCAGGGCGGCTCCGAGCAGCGGGATCGCGACAAGCAGCGGGAGCAGATGGTGCATCAGCCGCGCAGCTCCCGGAGTTGGTCGGGGTCGACCGTGCCGTGCCGCTTGGCGATCTGCAGGACCAGGGCGAGCAGTAGCGCGGTGACGGTGGCGCCGACGACGATGTCGGTGAGGGTGAGGGCCTGCACCACCGGGTCGACCACCGGCCGGGAGCCGGGCTCGAGGTCGGAGAAGACGGGCGCGGTCGCGCCGTCGCGGTAGCCGACCGCCAGCAGCAGGACGTAGGTGGCGGACTGGCAGACCGCGAGGCAGCCGACGGCGTGGATGAGGTTGCGGCTGGTGGCGAGGCCGTAGCAGCCCGTCAGGAAGACGTAGGCCGCGATCAGGTAGGGAAGGATGTGCATCACGGTGTTCTCAACTCCCTTGCTCCTCCTCGATCTCGACGGCCTGGTCGAGGAAGTTGGCGAGCAGGACGACGACCGCGCTCGCCACTTCCACGCCGACGGCCGCGTTCAGCAGGGGGACGGCGCCGCCGGAGGCCAGGGTGTTGAAGGTGCCGTGCGGCAGCAGTGTGCTGGACAGGAACGCGGTGCCGGCGAGGATTCCGGCGAAGCCCAGCACGAGGTAGGAGGAGACGGCGAGCGCGTCGGAGGTCACGTAGACGGCGAGCGGGCGGACGCGTTCCAGCGCCCGGTAGTCGGCGCCGAGGTAGAGCAGGTGCAGGGCGGTCGCGGCGACGACTCCGCCCTGGAATCCGCCACCGGGGCTGAGCTGGCCGTGGGCGATGACGTACAGGCCGGTGACCAGGGCGACGGGCAGCACGATCAGCGCGTAGCGGCGCACCGGCCGGGCCACGTCGGCGGGTTCGGGCGGGGACCGGTGCTCGTCGCGGGCCTGGCGCAGCAGCACCACGCAGCCGAGGACGGCGGCGAACAGGATGCTCATCTCGCCGAGGGTGTCGTAGGCGCGCTGGTCGAAGTTGACGGAGGCGATCGTGTTGGCGGTGTGCCGGTCGAGGGAGGCGTGGACGGCCCGTTCGCCGTACGGGTGCGACCCGCCGCCGAAGTCGGGCAGGTCGAGGCAGGCGGCGACGAGCAGGGCGGCCAGGCCCGCGCCGCCGACGGCCAGCAGCCACAGCCGCAGCCGGTTCACTTCTCGCCCTCCTTCGAGCGGCCACGGCGTCTGATCTTGCGGACCGACAGCATGATCAGCAGCGGGGTCAGCGCGGAGCCGACGGCCAGCTGGGACAGGGCGACGTCCGGGGCCTGGAGGACGGTGAACAGCACGGCCAGGACGATCCCGAGCACGGACAGCACGAGTGCCTGGCGGGCGGGGTCGCGCTGGGCCACGGCGGCGGTGGCGGAGGCGGCCACCAGCAGCAGGACGACGACGATCAGGGCATCGGCCATGCCGCACCCCCGTCGAAGCCGGCCGGTACCGCGTCAGCCACCGCGCACCCCCTGGAAGCCGCCCGACAGCGCCCGTGCGGCGATCACGTTGCCGCCGATCAGCAGGGCGCCGATCACCAGGAGCTTCAGCATCGCCCGGCCCGGCCCGGTGGCCACGCACAGCGCGACCACGACGACCGCGCCCAGCCCGGCGGCGGCCCAGGTCAGCGCCCAGGCGCTCGGCCGGTCACGCTCCGGCTCGCCGGACAGGAGCCGGGCGAAGACGAGGGTGCCGACCGGGCCGAGCAGGGCGAGCAGCAGAGCCAGGTCGACGTAGGACGGGCGGCCGTAGCCCTGGGACAGGAGCAGCAGGGCGGGACACACGACGGAGGTGGTCAGGTTCTGGGCGATCACCCGGCGGGCGGCAGGACCGGTGGTCACGCCCCACAGGGTGGCCGCCCCTCCCCCGCCCAGCTCGATGGTCGCGGCGAGGATCCAGCCGTTCACCGCCAGGTCACCGCCCGCCGGCCGGCCCGGGCCAGAGTCGCGCCCACGGCGGCACAGCTCGCGCCGACGATCCGCTCCAGGGTGTCGACCGTCGTGATGAGCACCAGCCAGAGCAGCGCCAGTCCGGCCCACCAGGCCAGGAGTTCACCGACGGCGAGGAGGACCGTGCGCGGGGCCGTCCGCCGGGTCATCCGCCACCTCCTCGGTCCACTTTGCACACCTGTGCGGGTCTTCGTCCCCTGCGCCGCTCGAGGCATCCAAGCACCGCCGGGCCCGTGGCGGGGCGGCGGCACGCTGGTCCGCATCCGGAGTGCCCCGGGAGCGTGAACGGAAACCGGCGGTGCGCGCCCGGGGCCGCCCGGGTCGGCGGCATCCCGGGGCGAGGGGCGGGTAATCGCCTTGAGACTCCCGGAAGTTCATGACTGGAGGATCGAATGGCCCGCACCGTCCCGCACCTGCCCGCCGTCTTGCGCGCTCCCAGGAAGCGGGAGCGGGCCGAGGAGACGAGTCCGCCGGCCGCCCGGCACGCGCTGCCCCTGCCCGTCCGGCTGCTGGCGATGACGGTCGCCTTCGCCTTCATGGTGGCGTTCGCCGTGATCCTGGCCCGGATCACGCTGCAACCGTCCCCCGCCTCGGTGCGGCTGACGCACAGCAATCTGCACCCTGGCCGTTCCCTGTGGGCCTATGTCGAGCAGGGGCAGTTCCGGGACACGGTCAAGCAGATCGGCGGGAACGTACTCCTCGGTGTGCCGTTCGGGGTACTGGTGCCGGTCCTCGCCCCGCGCGCCCGGGGGGTGCTGCGGGTGCTGGCGCTCACGGCGCTCGTGATGCTGATGGTGGAGCTGGCGCAGGGTGCGCTGGTCACCGGGCGGGCCTTCGACATCGACGATGTCATCCTCAACACCACGGGGGCGCTGCTGGGTTGGCTGCTCCTGGGGCGGCGGCTCGGGCGCGGGGTGCATCGGCGCGTGCGCCGGCCGTCGACTGATTGATCGTCAGGAATAGGTACGGACCAGGGTATTGACGCCCCCTTATCTCACTTCTTAAATCAAGAGGCATCTCACCCCCCACGCCGAACGGAGAGCCATGGCCTCCCCACGTCTGCTCCGCAGATGTCTCCTCGCCGCCCTGTCCGCCGCGCTGATCGGCTCCGCCGCCGTCGGCCCGGCACGGGCCCAGACCACCGCCCCGGCGGCCGCCGCCGTCACCACCTTCTCCGACAGCTTCGACGGGCCCGCGGGCGCCGCGGTCGACGGTTCGAAATGGACGCTGGAGACCGGTGACAACGTCAACAACCACGAGCGGCAGTACTACACCTCGGGGACGAAGAACGCGGCCCTGGACGGCCAGGGCCACCTGGTGATCACGGCCCGGAAGGAGAACCCGGCCGGCTACCAGTGCTGGTACGGCAGCTGCCAGTACACCTCCGCCCGGCTGAACACCGCCGGGAAGTTCACCGCGCAGTACGGCCATGTCGAGGCCCGGATGAAGATCCCGCGGGGGCAGGGCATGTGGCCGGCGTTCTGGATGCTCGGCACGCCGGTCAACTGGCCGGACTCGGGCGAGATCGACGTGATGGAGAACGTGGGTTTCGAACCCTCCGCCGTGCACGGCACCATCCACGGTCCTGGCTACTCCGGCTCGGGCGGCATAGGCGCCGGCTACTCGCTGCCGAACGGCCAGGCCTTCGCCGACGCCTTCCACACCTTCGCCGTCGACTGGGCGCCCGACTCGATCACCTGGTCGGTGGACGGGAACGTCTACCAGCGGCGCACGCCCGCCGACCTGGGCGGGAAGACGTGGGTGTTCAACAAGCCGTTCTTCCTCATCCTGAACCTCGCGGTCGGCGGCTACTGGCCCGGCGACCCGGACGGCTCCACCCGGTTCCCGCAGCAGTTGGTGGTCGACTCGGTGTCCGTGACGACCGGCGGCAGCGCGGCCGGGGTCCCCGTCCGGGGCCTCGCCGGCAAATGCGTGGACGTGGCCGGCGCGAATCCCGCGAACGGCACCCCGGTCCAGCTCTACGACTGCAACGGCTCCGCCGCGCAGGCCTGGACGGTCGGCTCGGACGGCACGCTCCGGGCGCTCGGCAAGTGCCTGGACGTCAGGGAAAACGGCACCGCGGACGGCTCGGCCGTCCATCTGTGGGACTGCACCGGCGGCCCCAACCAGAAGTGGACCGTCACCGGGGCGCACGACATCGTCAATCCGCAGGCCGACAAGTGCCTCGACGTCACCGGGAACAACTCGGCCAACGGGACGCGGCTGCAGCTCTGGACCTGCACGGGCGGCGCCAACCAGAAATGGACGGCCGGCTGAGCCATCGGCTCAGCGCGGCCTCCACGTGTACTTGTCGCCGCCCACGAAGCGGACCACGTCCGGGTCGTCCAGATCATGGATGGTGATGCCGTAGGAGGCGGCCGCCTGCAGCACGTCGGTGACGGTCCTGGCCTCCCCCACCACCTGACCGTCGATCTCCATGATCCGGAAGGGCGGCTCGCCATGGCGGCCCTGGCACACGCCGAGCACCAGGACCCGCGGATGGGACATGTGGGGGACTGCTTGTTCGGTCATGCAATTCAGCGTAGAACGCAACCCGGCCGGACGACTCATCCGCGGGAGCCGTCCAGCAGATCCAGGACGGCGGCCTCGACCGCTCCCTGCGTGGCCGGACGCCCGAAGTCCCCGTGTTCGCCCAGCCGGGTGAGCGCGGGGGCGATCGTCACGTCCTGCTCGAACAGCTCGAAGACGGTGGGATCGATGTACGACGCCCGGCACACCGCCGGGGTGTTGCCCAGGTAGTGGCTGACCTCCCGGACGGCACGGGTGATCTGCTGGCGCCGGGCCGCCTCGGTGGCGCGGGCTGTGTCGGCGGCCACGGCGACCGCCACGGCGGCGAGAACGGTGGCATGCCAGGTACGGAAGTCCTTGGCGGTGACATCGGTGCCGGACAGCCGGCGCAGCGCCTCGTTGAGGTCGTCGCTGTGCAGGTCGTGCCAGGAGCCGTGCTGGTGGAAGGCGAGGAAGCGGTCGCCACCGCGTGGACGGCGCAGCAGGGCGCGGGCGACCGTCCGCACCTGGTCGTCGACGAGGGCGCGCACCATGTCGACGCCGCCCTTGGCCGGAAAGCTGAACGTGATCTCGTCGCGGCCGCAGGTGACGTGTTCGCGGAGCATGGTCGTCAGCCCGTAGGTCTCGCTGTTGCGGGGGTGCCGGTCGCTTCCGATGCGGAAGAAGCCGAGGTCGAGCAGGCGGACCGCGCAGGCGCTGACCCGGGGCCGGCTCAGCCCCCGCCCCGCCAGGTCGGCGGCCACCTTGGCGCGCAGCTCGGGCAGGGCCCGCGCGACCTGCCGTACGTGCTCGTGCTTGGCCTTGTCCCGCTTCGCCCGGAACTGCTCGTGGTACAGGTACTGACGGCGTCCGGCGTCGTCCGTGCCGACGGCCTGGAGATGGCCGTTGGGCCAGGGGCAGATCCAGACGTCGCGCCAGGCGGGGGGGATGGTCAGGGCGCGGACCCGGGCGAGCTGTTCGGGGTCGGTGAGGGGCTCGCCGGTGACATCGACGTAGCGGAAGCCCCGGCCGCAGCGGACGCGTGTGTAGTCCGGGCCGTCGCAGGAACTGGTACGCAGCCTCATGGGTTCAGGGACGGCGCCAGTCGTCGCTGGTCAGGTGGGAGCCGGCCTGCGGGCCCATGCGGAGCATGCCGCCGTCGACGCTCCAGGAGGCGCCGGTGACGTAGGAGGCGTCCGGGCTCGCCAGGAAGGCGATCACGGCGGCCACCTCGCGGGCGTCGCCGGGACGCCCGAGCGGGACGCCGGGGCGGGACTCGGTGTGTACGTCGGTGTCCTCCTGGCCGGTCATCGGCGTGGCGATCTCGCCCGGCGCGACGGCGTTCACGGTGATGCCGTACTCGGCCAGCTCCAGGGCCATCACCTGGGTGAGCAGGCCGAGCCCGCCCTTGGCCGCGCAGTAGGGGGCCGCGCCGACCCTGGGCTGGTGCTCGTGGACGGAGGTGACATTGACGATCCGGCCGCCGTCGCCCTGCCGGATCATGTGCCGGGCCGCCCGCTGCCCGCACAGGAACGGGCCGACGAGGTCGACGTCGAGGACCCGGCGGACGTCCGCCAGGGTCAGGTCGAGGTAGGGCGTCATGGTGCCCGTGCCGGCGTTGTTGACCAGGACGTCGATGCGGCCGAGTGCCTCGCACAGCTCGTCGACGGTGTCGGCGGCCTCGGGCAGCCGGGTGAGGTCGAGCTGGGCGACGGCGGCGCGGCGGCCTTTGTCACGGACCTCCCGCGCCGTCTCCTCGGCGCCCTTCTCGTCGGAGTGCCAGGTGATGCCGATGTCCAGGCCCGCCTCGGCCAGACGTACGGCGGTGGCGCGGCCGATGCCGCTGTCCGCGCCGGTGATCAACGCCGTTCGCTGCGCGGCTGGTGTGGACATGCCGAGCCTCCTCACGGGGGGTCAGATGGACGAGTCACGCAGTACCCGGGGTAGCGGTGGGCAAACGGGGGCCGGGTCGTCGCGGTCACCGGCCGTCCGCACTGCCGCGGGTGGTCCGGGGCCGGTCGCGCGTTCCCCGCGCCCCTCGGGGGCGCCTGATGCAACCCTGGTTCCCATGGACCCCGTCGCCGCCCTTGACCGGATCGCCTTCCTGCTGGAGCGGGCGTTGGCCCCGACCTATCGGGTACGGGCCTTCCGCACCGCCTCGCGTGCCCTGGCCGGCCTGCCCGAGGGAGAGGTCGCCGAGCGCGCGGCGGCGGGGACGCTGGAGTCGCTGAAAGGGGTGGGGCCCAAGACCGCCCAGGTGGTGCGGGAGGCGCTGGCCGGGGAGGTGCCCGGTTATCTGCGCAAGCTGGAGGAGGAGGCCGGCACGTCGGCCGGCGCGGAGAGTGCCGGGGCCGGGTTGCGGGCGCTGATCCGCGGGGACTGCCACACCCACTCGGACTGGTCCGACGGGGGCAGCCCGATCGAGGAGATGGGGCGGGCCGCGGCCGGCCTCGGGCATGAGTGGACCGTCCTCACCGACCACTCCCCCCGGCTGACCGTGGCCCGCGGTCTGTCACCCGAGCGGCTGCGCGAGCAGCTGGCGGTGGTGGCGGAACTGAACACGCGGTGGGTCCCGTTCCGGCTGCTCACCGGCATCGAGTGCGACATCCTCGAGGACGGCTCCCTGGACCAGGAGCCGGAGCTGCTGGAGCGGCTGGATGTGGTCGTGGTGTCCGTGCACTCCAAGCTGCGGATGGACGCCCGGTCCATGACCCGGCGGATGGTGGCCGCCGTCCGCGATCCGCACGCCGACATCCTCGGGCACTGCACCGGACGCCTGGTGACCGGCCGGGGGCGGCCGGAGTCGGAGTTCGACGCGGACGAGGTGTTCGCCGCGTGCGCCGAGTCCGGGACGGCCGTGGAGATCAACAGCCGGCCGGAACGGCTCGACCCTCCCCGGCGGCTGCTGCGCGAGGCCGTGGCGGCCGGCGTGCTCTTCTCGATCGACACCGACGCGCACGCGCCCGGCCAGCTGGACTGGCAGATCCTCGGCTGCGCCCGCGCGGAGGAGTGCGGGGTGCCCGCCGAACGGGTGGTGACGACGTGGTCCGCGGACGAACTGCTGGACTGGACGCGCGAAGGCCGTACGCCGGCACGCGTGGCGGACGCCGGGCGTGGTACCCGGCCCCGCGAGTGAGAGAAAGGACCCCCGGATGGATCGTGCCGCCGTCTTCGACGTCGACGGGACCCTCGTCGACACCAACCACCTGCATGTCGTGACCTGGTGGGAGGCCTTCCGGCAGGCCGGTCACGAGGTTCCCATGCACGCCGTCCACCGGGCCGTCGGCCTGGGATCCGACGATCTCGTCGCGCATCTGCTCGGCGACGACCGCGACAAGGACCAGGACGCCGGGCTGAGCGCGGCGCACAAGGCCCTCTACGGTCAGTACTTCGACCGGCTCCCGGCCCTGCCGAAGGCCGGGGAACTGCTGCGGCGGCTGCACCGGGACGGCTGGACGATCGTCCTCGCCACCTCGGCGAGCGGTGCGGAGCTGGGCGCGCTGCGCCGGGCGATCGACGCGGACGACGCCATCACGGGCACCGCGAGCGCCGACGACGTCGAGGAGGGCAAGCCCGCCCCGGAGCCCGTGGAACACGCCCTGGAGCTGGCCGGTGTCCCGGCCTCGCGGGCGGTTTTCGTCGGGGACACGGTGTGGGACATGGAGGCCGGCAGCAAGGCCGGGGTGCGCCGTGTGGGCCTGCTGTGCGGCGGGATTCCCCGGGACGACCTGGAGCAGGCCGGGGCGGAGGCGGTGTACGCCGACCCCGCCGACCTGCTCGCCCGGCTCGACGGGAGCCCGCTGGGGTGAGCGTCACCGCGGGTGAGGCAGGTCATGTACCCGGGCGGAACACCAGAGGTTGGTTGCCCGTTGAACAAGGGGTGGGTACGGATGGGACAGTGTCCCCGGGCCTCACCCTCCGCCCACAGGGACGATCGTTCGGCTGAAGCCCTGTGGAGCCTTTCGCCGAGAGGCGACCGCCATCCGTGCCCACCGCTTGGCCGCCCCGGTCGTGATTCCCCCGTCACGGCCGGGGCTCTTTTTCTGGGGCTCGCGGCCGCCCCTTCTCTTCATGGACCCTTCCCCTGCTCACCGGCCCTACCGGCTCGCGGCCGCCCCGGCCGGCGTGGTGCTCCGCGTCCGCCCCGCGTCGAGAAACTCCCGCAGGTCCGCCGTGAGCAGGTCCGCGTGCGTGGCGAACAGGCCGTGGCCGCCGTTCTCGTACACCTTCAGAGTGCTGTCCGGCAGGAGCCGTGCCAGGCGCTCACCGGTGAGGGCCAGGGGCGCGGAGGTGTCGTGGGTGCCGTGCACGACGAGCACCGGGAGATCCAGCGCCAGCAGCTCGGCGGTGAGGTCCAGGACCGCGACGACGGCCCGGATGCCGGTCGCGGCGCGGGGCGTGGCGACCAGACAGCGGTCGATCATGTAGCGGACATAGGCCGGGGAGACGTCGTTGCCGGGCTGCTGCACGGCGAAGAAGTCGTCCGCGAAGGTGGTGAACCAGGCGGCCCGGTCCCGCCGGAAGAACTCCTCGTCGACACCGACGGCCGCCGGGTCCAGGCCGTCGGGGATGTTCGGCGAGCGGACGAGACCGGGGCTGACGCCGGCGACGAGGGCGACGCGGTCCACGCGTGCGCTGCCGTGCCGCGTGAGGCAGCGGATCACCTCGGCGGTGCCGACGGAGTGTCCGATGAGGGTGACCTCGCGCAGATCGAGGTGGTCCAGCAGACCGTTCAGGTCGTCGGCGAGGGCGTCGAGATCGTAGCCGGACCAGGCGTCGTCGGAGCGCCCGTGGCCCCGCCGGTCCAGGGCGACACAGCGGTAGCCGGCCTCCGCCAGGGGCAGCATCTGGTACTCCCACATCTCGTGGCCCAGGTAGGCGCTGGCGACGAAGACGGCGACCGGCCCGGTGGCGGGGCCGTGGTCGACGTAGTGCAGGCGGGTGCCGTCGACGGGGCTCTCGAAGTGCGGCATGGGGGCCTCCTCGGTGGGTCCGGCTCAGGTCGGGCGGGACAGGATGTCCGCCGTGTTCGACGCCCTTGATGTTTCCGTGCGCCGGCCCGCGCGGTCGATTACCTCTCACGTCATGCCGCGTGTGCGGGAATGGCCCCCGGGTACCCGGCCGGTCGTCGCAGCCTCCGCCTCGAGGACGGAAGGAGCCGAAGGTGAGCAGCTCAGCGGGCAGCAGGGTGGTCGTGACCGGAGCCACCGGCAATGTCGGGACGAGCGTGGTGCGCCTGCTCTCGGAGGATCCCCGGATCAAGTCGGTGCGTGGGCTGGCCCGGCGGACACCCGAGTGGTCACCGCCGAAGACCGAGTGGTCCGCGGTCGACCTGGCCTCGGAGCAGGCGAACCTCGCGGAGCGGTTCGAGGGCGCCGACGCCGTGATCCACCTGGCCTGGGCCTTTCAGCCGACCCATGATCCGGCCACCACCTGGCGCACCAACGTACTCGGCGGAATCCGGGTGCTCGAGGCGGTCGCCGCGGCCCGGGTGCCGGTGCTGGTGCACGCCTCATCCGTGGGCGCCTACTCGCCGGGGCCGAAGGAGCGGGCGGTGGACGAGTCCTGGCCGACGCACGGCTGGCCGGACGCCGCGTACTGCCGGGAGAAGGCCTATCTGGAGCGCACGCTGGACGTGTTCGAGCGCGACCATCCCGAGGTGCGGGTGGTCCGCATGCGACCGGCCTTCCTGTTCAAATGGGAGTCGGCGAGCGAGCAGCGGCGGATCTTCGGTGGGCGCTTCCTGCCCGGACCGCTGGCCCGGCCCGAGCTGCTGCCGTTCCTCCCGGACGTCCCGGGGCTGCGGGTGCAGGCGCTGCACACGGACGACGCCGCCGAGGCGTACCGGCTCGCAGTGCACACGGACACCGCCCGGGGCGCCTTCAACCTGGCCGCGGATCCGCCGCTCGACGCGGGTGTGCTCGCCGAACTGCTCGGCGCCCGCCCGGTGCGGCTGCCGCGCGCGGCCGCCCGCTCCGCGATCGCCGCTGCCTGGGGGCTGCATCTGCTCCCGGCCTCCCCGCACCTGTTCGACGCGGTGCTGCGCCTGCCCCTGATGGACTGCGCCCGGGCGCACTCCGAGCTGGGCTGGCAGCCGAAGCGGTCGGCGACCGAGGTGCTACGGGAGTTCCTGGACGGCCTGCAGAAGGGCGGCGGGATGGACACGGAACCGATGCGGGGCCGGAAGGTCGGCTGAGCCAACACACCGCGAACCGAGGAGGCGAGGGAGAACGCCATGGCCGAACAGCCGCAGCAGGGGCAGGGGCAGGAGACCGGTGAGGACGAGCGGCCGGTGCCGAGGGACCTGCCCGATCAGCAGGCCGGGCCCGGCGAGGACCCGTGGGACGTGGTGCCCGGGCATCCGATCGACGCCGAGCCGGACGAGGACGGGGTGCCGGACACCGACGAGGCCGGCAGCGGCCCGCAGGGCGCGCCGCGCTCCGGCACGGTGCACCCGGAGCATCCGGCACCGGAGGAGCCCTCGGCCTGAGACGGCTCCACTCGAGACGGACCCCCGCCGACGCGGACAGCGACTGGACGCACAACGCCGGTCGCCGACGACGCGATGCGCTGCGGCGCTCGGCCCGGAGAACGGCTCAGCGCATTGTGACGCTCGGCGTGGATCGCGACTCGAACCACCACGACGCACGACGCGGACAACAACTCGACGCACGGTGACGCTCGACGCGGACACCGACTCGACGCACTGTGACGCTGCCGGGCTCGCGACTCGGCGCATGGGGGCGCCCAGCCTGGATCGCGACTCGGCGCACTATGACGCACGACGCGGAGACCGACTCGACGCGCTGTGACGCTCGGCGTGGATCGCGACTCGGCGCGCTGTGACGCTGAGTCCACGATCGCGACTCGGCACACGGGGGCGCCCAGCCTGTTCGCGACTCGGCGCACTGCGGCACTCTCAGCCTGGAATACGGTTCGACGCGCTCAGCGTGGGGCCCGCTCCTCGAGTGCTGCCCGCCAGGCCGGCAGGCGGTCCTCGCCGGCCGGTTCGGGCCGTCGGCCGCCGCTGGCGAAGAAGTCGGCCAGCGGCAGGATTGCGGCGCCGACGGTGACGGCGTCGGGGCCGAGCCGGCCGAGTTCGATGGTCACCTTGTCCGCGGGGTGGCGCAGGGCGTACGTCGTCGCGTGCCGGCGTACGGCGGGCAGGAAGCGGGTGCCGAGCTGGAGCCCGGCCCAGCCGCCGATGAGGATCCGCTCCGGCTGGAAGAGGTTGATCAGGTCGGACAGGCCGGCGCCCAGATATTCGGCGGTCTCCTCCAGGACGCCCAGCGCGACCGGATCGGGCGCCGTGCCCTCGGGCGGGTAGGCGGCGGCGAGCATCGCCGTGAGCGCGGTCTCCTCGTCGGTGTCCTCCGGCGGTCGTCCGCCCTCCTCGCGCCAGCGGGCGAGCAGCGACTCGGCACCCGCGTAGGCCTCCAGGCAGCCGGGCGCACCGCAGCGGCAGCGGCGCCCGCGGACCCGGACCGTCAGATGGCCCCACTCGACCGCCCGGCCGTGCTCCACCTCGGGGGTGACGAGGCAGGCGCCGACGCCGGAGCCGAAGAGCACCACGACGGCGTTGCGGGCGCCGCGTCCCGCGCCGAACCACATCTCCGCCTGCCCCAGGGTCTTGGCGCCGTTGTCGATGAAGTACGGCACCTCGTCCGGGAGTTGGGAGGTGGAGCGGAGCAGTCGCTCCAGCGGGACGGCGTCCCAGCCGATGGTCTGCCCGTGCACGACGGCGCCTCGCTCGGAGCTGTGTTCGACGATGCCGGGGACGCCGACGCCGACGCCGAGCAGCCGCTCGGGGACGGCGTGCTCGGCGGTGAGGACCTCGTCGATGCCGTCGCGGATGTGGCCGGCGATGACGTCCACGTCGTAGCTCTGCGGGGTCAACCGGCGTTCCGTGCGGGCGAGTTCGGTGAGGGCAAGGTCGAACAGCTCCACCCGGACCCGGGTCTCGCCGACGTCGACGCCTATCATCTGGCCGCTGTGCGGGGCGACGCGCAGCAGGGTGCGGGGCCGGCCGCCGTCGGAGTCGACGCTGCCGGCCTCCTCGACCAGGCCGTCGGCGATCAGGTCGGCGACCACGTTGCTGACCGAGCCGGAGCTGAGTCCTGTCGTCGGGCCCAGCTCGAAACGGCTGAGCGGGCCGTCGAAGTAGAGCCGCTGCAGCACCGCCGTGCGATTGCCCCGTCTCAGGTCGCGTACCGTGCGTCCGTTGCGCCCCGCCATGTGGCTCCCTTCACGAACCCTGCCCGACCTGCAACATACCCCTTCGGACAACTCGGGCGCGATATTCTCCCAACCCTTAGTTCATGCTATGAGCTAAGCGGGGGGACCTCGATGCAACGAGCGACCGAAGGCGACCCGGCCCTCGCCTCGGCCCGCTGTCCGGGTATCCAGTGAGGAACCGCTGGTCCAGGACCCGCCGGACCCGCTCCTCCGAGTCCCCCACTGCGCCCCCTCACCCGCGGCTCAGCCGGCCGCGTGTACATGGTTCACCGGAAATCCATTGGCCCACTCCCCTCTTGGCTACCTACGCTAGCCGTGAGCCTAGGGTCTCTAGGTTCACGGCGTTCGACAAGTTCACGGCACCGCATCCGGAAGGACTCCCCCTCATGAGATCGCTTGGCGAGCAGGACATCCGCGACTCCTTTGTCAACTGCTCCAAAGGGGAGGCCAAGCGGCTGGCGGTGCCGCGCGACCTCGGTGAACGGCCCTGGGACGACCTGGACTTCCTGGGCTGGCGAGACCCCGGGGCGCCCGACCGCAGCTATCTGGTCACCGAACGGGACGGCGGCCTCGTAGGCATCGCCCTGCGTTTCCCGCCTTCCCGGCGGGGGTTTCTGCACCGCAGCATGTGCTCGCTGTGCCTGACCACGCATCCCGGCGGCGGGGTGTCGCTGATGACCGCGCGGAAGGCGGGAGCGGCGGGCCGTGAGGGGAACTCGGTCGGCTTGTACATGTGCACCGACCTCGCGTGTTCCTTGTACGTGCGGGGCAGGAAGGTGCCGGAGTCCGGGGCCCGGTTCGAGGAGAGCCTGACGCCGGCGGAGCAGATCGCCCGTACGACGGGCAACCTGTCCGCGTTCCTCGACAAGCTGTACGTCTGAGGCGGCGCCGGGGCCCGACGGCCTGCACCAGGCACACGCCGGGGTCCGGCGAACAGTTCCGGCCACCGAGGCCGTTCTCGTCACACCCTGCCTCCGCTCACTCGCGGACAGAAACAGTCCTCGATCGGCCACGTTCGACCCAGCCCGGTAACGGGAACAGGCCAAGGGATGCATGACGTACGAAAGTGGACTACAGGACTGCTGGGCCTGGTGGAGCGACACCGGGAGCCGGTGGTCGTCCAGACGCTGCGGTCGGCAGCGGCGGCGACGGTCGCCTATGTGATCGCCCTGCGCCTCAGTCCGGAACCAGCCCCCCTGACCGCACCCCTGACCGCTCTGCTGGTCGTCCAGGTGACCTTCTACGCCACGCTCACCAACGGCATCCGCCGGGTGAACTCGGTGGTGGCCGGCGTGCTGGTCGCCATCGCCTTCAGCGTGCTGGTGGGGCTGACCTGGTGGAGCCTCGCACTGCTCATCGTGGCCGCGCTGGCCGTGGGGCACCTGGTACGGGTCGACGAGTACGTGGCCGAGGTGGCGATCAGCGCCATGCTGGTGCTCGGGGTGACCACCGTCGGGTTCACCGCGTGGGCACGGATCGTGGAGACCCTGATCGGCGCGGTCGTCGGGACGGCCTGCAACCTGCTGCTTCCGCCACCGGTGTGGGTGGACGAGGCGGGCCGGTCGATCGAGGACCTGGCACGCCGGGTACGCCAGTTGATGCTGCGGATGGGCGAGGAGGCGGCGGGCCGGATCCCCTGGCAGCAGGCGGCCGAGCGGCTCCACGAGGCACGCCGGCTGGACCACGACATCGTCCGGGTGGATGCCGCGCTGCGACAGGCCGAGGACAGCCTGCGGCTCAATCCGCGGGTGAAGGAGGGCCTGCTGCACCGGGTGGTGCTGCGCACCGGCTTGGACACCCTGGAGATCTGCACGGTGGTCCTGCGGGTGCTGGCCCGTTCGTTCACGGACCTGGCGAAGGCCCGGGGGTCCGAGGAGCTGTTGCCGCCGCGGGTCGGGGCGACCATGGAGCAGCTGCTGTCGGAGATCGGCGACGCGGTGGTCAGCTTCGCCGTCCTGGTGACCACCCATCTGAGCGAGGACGCCGAGTCGGCCGAGGCCCGGCTCACCGCCGAGCTGCACACGGCGGCCGGCACCCGCGACCGGCTGGCCGAGCTGCTGCAGGAGGAGATCCGCAAGGACTGGTCGAACTGGCAGCTCATGGGCGCGGTACTGACCGAGACGACCCGGATCATCGACGAGCTGAACACCGAGCACCGCACCGGCCGCCTGCTGGAGGAGCTGGACCGGGTCTCGCGGGAACAGCGGGCGAAACTGCCGCGGATGTCCCGGTTGCGCGAGCGCCTCGGCGTCCAGGAGGAGCTGTGGCGGAACCGCGCGGGGCTCGGCGAGCGTTCTCGGTGAGAAGGTGCCGGAACGGATCGGCACGGGATGTGAGGGGGCGGTCGCATGGCCGGCGCGGCGGTACGGATCGACGGGAACACCCTGCGGCTGCCGGGTGGGGTGGCGGTGCGGTTCGTCCGCACCCTGCGGCTGCCCGAGACGGGCACGCATCCGCTGCCGCCGGGGCTGGGCGAGTTCCCGGTCCGGCGGGTCGCCGACTACGCCGACACGGTCCCCGAGGAGTGGCGGGCGCGCGGTGGCGTGATGCTGCCGGTGTATCTCCGTGAGGCGATGTGGCTGAGTTTCACCGGTACGACGGAGCCGGCCGCGCTCCAGGTGGGGGTGGGCAAGGTGTGCGCGGTGTCCGGCAAGCCGTGGAGCGGCCGGCTCTCGCGGCGCCCGCAGAACTATGTGGTGCTGCCCCGCCAGCCCTGGCTGGACGGCATCAACTCCGGCAAGGGCACGGTCCGCCAGTTCGTCGCGGTGCCGCTCGGACTCGGCGCGACCGTGGAGGGGCAGGTCACCGGTGAGGAGGTGTGGGGCGGCGTCCAGCTGCAGTCGTTCCCGCTCAGGGAGGGCGTGCTGGCCGAGTGGCGGCGCCAGGAGCAGGAGCGGCTGGAGCGGGCCCGGCAGGCGTGGACCCAGGCGACCGGCGGGTACGGCGCGGCCCCGCAGATGATGGCCGCGCCCGGTGCGGCGATGCCGATGGCGGCCGCCGCCCCCGGCTCGGCCCCGCCGCCCCCGGCTCCGGGCGGGGCGCCCCGGCGGCCCGCCGCGGCCATGGGCCTGGGCGTCGGCGGCTCGATGCGGCAGGAGGTCTACCAGGACGACCGGCCGCTCAGGGACTGGTCCGAGGAACCCGCCGGGCGGGTCTTCGTCCACCTGGTCACGCCCCCGGAGTGGCGCCGCATCACCGGCGAGGCGCCCCCGCCGTCCCCGGTGGACCGGGCGGCCTACACGCGGGCGGGACTGCCTTGGTACGACTACTACGACGCGGACGCCGAGGACCTCGCACCCACGGACCCCCTTCAGACGGTCAAGCCGGTCGGCGACTGGCTCGGCGACGACCTGGACCCGTGGCAGGCGCCGTCGGCCGGCCAGGTGACCCCGCTGAAGGACGCGCCGGGCAAGCCGGTGGAGGACGGGGACTGGTAGGCCCCATCCGAGTTGCACGCTGCGCAACGGCCGTTGCCCGGCTTGCCCCTGGTGGCGGTCACAGGCCAAGGTGGCTGTCACGACCGGGGCAACCGACGACCTGAGGTGCGGCATGAACACGGAGGCACGGGCGGCACGCTGGAGGTCCCCCCTGCTCGAGCGGAGAGAAGAGCCGGGGGGAGGCTGGACCAGGCGCCGGTTCGTCGGGGCCGTGGCGGGCACGGCGGCCATCGTGGTGGTGCCGTCTCCGGCGGCCCCGCCGGCCGACGCCCCGCCCGCGAAAAGCGTGCCGCAGGGCGCCGCACCGCCGCGCAAGCCGTCCCGGCCGTGCCCGCTGTATGTGGGCACGTACACCTCCGTCGACGGCGGCGGCACCGGCATCGGCCTGGCCGCGTACGATCCGGCGACGGGCCGGATCACCGGTACGGGCACGCTCACCGGGGTCCCCGACCCGTCGTACCTCGCTGTGCACCCGGACGGCCGGACGCTGTACGCGGTGGACGAGCGGCAGGACGGCGGCGTGACGGCCGTACGCCTCGCGGACCGGCGGGTCCTCGGCACCCGGAGCACGGGCGGCGCGGGGCCCTGCCACCTGTCGGTGCATCCCACCGGGCGCTGGCTGCTCAGCGCCAACTACGGATCGGGCAGTGTCGCCGTGCACCCGATCGACGCCTCGGGCGCCCTGGGCGAGCGCACCGGACTGGTCACCCACTCCTCCCCGGCGCCCGGCCCCGGTCAGCAGGGCCCGCACGCCCATCAGGTCCTCACCAGCCCGGACGGCGGTCATGTCCTCGCCGTCGATCTCGGCACCGACACCGTCTACACCTACCGCCTCGACCGGGCCGAGGGCACGCTCACGGAGGTGGCGCGGGCACACGCCCGGCCCGGCGCGGGACCGCGCCATCTGACCTTCCATCCGGGCGGCCGGTACGCCTACCTGGCCAACGAGGTGGACGACACGGTCGCCGTCTGCGCCTACGATCCCGGGACCGGCCGGCTGACGATCGGGGAACCGCAGCCGACGGGTTCGGACGGCGGCACCAACTATCCGGCGCAGATCCTGGTGACGGCGAACGGCGCGTACGCCTTCCTGGCCAACCGGGGTCACAACAGCCTGGCGCGGTACGCCGTCGAGGCCGACGGGGCCCGGCTGCGGCTGCTCGGCACGGTGCCGGTGGGCGGGGACTTCCCCCGGCAGATCGCCTTCTCGCCGGACGGCCGGCTGCTGTTCACGGCGAACCAGCGCTCCGGAACGGTCGGCGTCTTCCATGTCGACACGGACAGCGGAGATCTCCGCCCGGCGGGCGAGCCGTTCCCCTCACCCGTCGCCGTCTGCGCGCTGCCGCTGTAGCGCGCGGGGGCAGGCGGCGGCACCGGCCTGTGCCAGCAGGACGTGCATGCGCTCGGTGAGCTGGGCGACGTCGTCGGCGGGCGCGTGGAAGGGCAGCCGTACGTCTCCGTGGGCGCGGGTGCGTTCGATGCGCAGGGTCAGTCCGTGCCGGTCGACGGCGAGGGGCGCCACGCGGGTCGCGGCGTGCAGGCTCTCCGGCCGCACCAGGCGGGTGAGCCGCTCGACGGCGTCCGGGTGGGCGTCGGCGAGATGGGTGAGCAGCCGGGGCTCGGCACCCGCGAGGGGGTCCGGCCGGGCGGCGGTGAACTCGCCGAGGTCGACGGCCACGGCCCCGGCGGACTGCCGCAGCACGACCCGGGTGGGCCGGAAGAGCAGGGAGCCGCCGGCCGGGGCGAACCAGCCGGCGAGATACAGCCGGGCCCGGATGCGGCCTCGCACCGGGACGGGGGCCACGTCGGCGAACTCCAGCGCGGCGGAGGGCTCCTGACGCGGCGCGCAGACGGCCGCCACGAGCAGGGCGCTGTCGTCGGGCACCGTCAGCCGCACCTCGCCGTCGTCGGTGACGGTGTGCGCGCCGACGTACTCCTCGCGCACGCCGTCCGCGGTCACCGCGCACGACCATGCGGCGGCCAGCACCGACCGCGCCCGTTCCGCCGCGCCGGGTGCGGCCGTCCAGTCCTGCGTGTCACCCATCCCGAACCCTCCTTAGGTAAGCCTTGCCTAACCTATCGGAGTTCGGGGCGTGCGCCAACCAGGCCCGCCACCCGAAGGGAGGGTCTCGACCGGCGAAGGTCAGGCGATGACACCCAGCAGCGCGCGGGCACACAGGTCGCGCACCTGGTCCCGGGTCAGCTCGCCCCCGCGCAGCCACTCCAGGCACACGGCCGTGGTGAAGGCGAGCCAGCCGCGCACGGCCAGGCGCACCTGCGGGATGCTCTCGGAGCCCGGGCCGAACTCGGGGTCGGCCGCGAGGGCGGCCAGGATCTGCCGCTCCTGGGCGGCCAGGGCCCGCCGATAGACGCGGCGTACGGCCTGGTCGCCGGCCGCGTCGGCACGATGGAAGGCGCGGAAGCCGTGGGCGTGGGCCTGGACATAGCCGAGGTAGGTGTCGAGGCCGGCGGTGAGCTGCTCACGGACCGGCACCCCGGGCACGGCCGCCGTCATGCGCAGCATCCGCTCGCTCTCGCGCTCCACGACCGCGGCGAAGAAGTCCCGCTTGGTCGGGAAGTAGTGGTACAGCAACCCGCGGGAGACCCCGGCGATCTCGGCGACCTGCTCGATCCACACCTCGTCGTAGGGGCTCTCCGAGAACAGCTTCGCGCCGACCGACAGCAGCTGCTCACGGCGCTCCCCGGTGCTGAGTCTGCGCCGGGCGCGCTCCCCCTGGTTCGCGGGCATGGCGTCACTTTACTTGACGCCGGTTCAACAAGCGGACCAGACTGAAACACGTTATTGAACCCACGTACAACACGCGCGCGCACGGGTTCAACGGTCCGCTGGATCAAGGGAGATCGCGTCATGGCGGAGACGACGGAGACCGGACTGCCGAAGGGTTTCCGGAGCGCCGAGCAGGGCTGGCCCGAGCTGCACCGCATCCCGCATCCCCCGCACCGGTTGCCGCTGCTCGGCGATGTGCTCGGGGCCGACCGGCACCGGCCGCTGCAGGACTCGATGCGCTTCGCGCGCGAGCTGGGCCCGGTCTTCCGCCGCCGGGCCTTCGGAAAGGAGTTCGTGTTCGTGTGGGGGGCGCCGCTCGTCGCCGACCTCGCGGACGAGTCCCGGTTCGCCAAGCACGTCGGCCTCGGCGTCGCCAATCTGCGGCCGGTGGCCGGGGACGGCCTGTTCACCGCCTACAACCACGAGCCGAACTGGCAGCTGGCGCACGACGTGCTGGCGCCCGGGTTCAGCCGGGAAGCCATGGAGGGCTACCACGGGATGATGCTGGCGGTCGCCGGCCGGCTGACCGACCACTGGGACCGGGAGGCCGCGGCCGGACGCACGGTGGACGTGCCCGGGGACATGACCAAGCTGACCCTCGAGACGATCGCGCGGACCGGGTTCGGGCACGACTTCGGTTCCTTCGAGCGGGACCGGCCGCACCCTTTCGTCACGGCGATGGTCGGCACGCTCACCTACGCACAGCGGCTCAACAGCGTGCCTGGGCCGCTGGCACCGCTGCTGCTGCGTGCCGCCGCCCGACGCAACGCGGCCGACATGGCCCACCTGGACCGCACGGTCGACGAGCTGGTCGCGGCCCGGCGCCGGTCGGGCGGCGGCAGCGGGGACCTGCTCGACCGCATGCTGGCGACGGCCCACCCGGTGACCGGGGAGAAGCTGTCCGCGCAGAACGTCCGCAAGCAGGTGATCACCTTCCTGGTGGCGGGCCACGAGACCACCTCGGGCGCGCTGTCCTTCGCCCTGTACTACCTCGCCCGGCACCCGGAGATCGCGGCCCGGGCCCGCGCCGAGGTGGACCGGGTCTGGGGCGACACCCCGCGTCCCGGCTACGACCGGATCGCCAAGCTGCGCTACGTCCGCCGGGTGCT
This sequence comes from Streptomyces sp. NPDC045022, assembly GCF_056432605.1. Lineage (NCBI taxonomy): Bacteria > Bacillati > Actinomycetota > Actinomycetes > Kitasatosporales > Streptomycetaceae > Streptomyces > Streptomyces sp. NPDC045022. The sequence continues at coordinate 165,729 of NZ_JBWKIR010000013.1, read as the reverse complement.
CGACGAGTCGCTGCGGCTGTGGCCGACCGCGCCGGCCTTCGCCCGGGAGGCCCGGCACGACACGGTGCTGGCCGGGGACCATCCGATGCGGCGGGGTGCGTGGGCGCTGGTGCTGACCCCCATGCTGCACCGCGACCCGGCGGTGTGGGGCGAGGACGCCGAGCGGTTCGACCCGGACCGGTTCGACGCGCGGGCCGTACGGTCCCGGCCGCCGCACACCTTCAAGCCGTTCGGCACCGGGGCGCGGGCCTGCATCGGCCGCCAGTTCGCGCTGCACGAGGCGACGCTGGTCCTCGGCCTGCTGCTGCGCCGTTACGACCTGCGGATCGATCCCGCTTACCGGCTGACCGTCACCGAGCGGCTGACGCTGATGCCGGAGGGACTGCGCATGCGGCTGGAACGGCGGCCCGCACCGGCCACCGGCGAGGCCGTACCGGTCACGGTCGCGGGTGACGCCCCCGGGTCAGCCGCCCGCTGTCCAGTGCACCGGGCGGGTGACTGACTCCGGCAGCCTGGTGCCGGCGTTGCCCCGGGCCGCGTTGAGCTGCGGCTGGGTGAGGAAGAAGGCACCGGTGAGGTCCGCGTCGGTCAGGTCGGCGTCCCGCAGATCGGCGCCGATCAGGTCCGCGCCGCGCAGATCGGCGCCGGTGAGATCGGCGGCGATGAGACAGGCACCGCGCAGGCTCGCCCCCCGCAGGTCGGCGCCTTTGAGACGGGCCCCGACGAGATCCGCGCCCCGGCGGTCCTTGCCGCGGCCCTTCGAGCCCTTCCCGCCGGCGCCGGCCCGGGCCAGCTCGCTGGTGCGCAGCAGGAGCACGTTGACCTCCTGCCGGTGTGCGGCCACGTCCAGCGCGGCCAGCTCCTCGGGGGTCTGCCGGGTGAGCCGCTCGGTCTGCTCCAGCGCCCGCCGCAGATCCGGGTGGACGGGCCGGGCGGCGGGCAGGCCGAGCGCCTCGGTCAGGTACCACAGCAGCTCGTGCAGCTGCCGGACGACCGGGAACACGTCGAACATCTGCCGCGCCCGTTCCTTCGTGCCCGTCCGCCAGTCCTGCCCGCCGAAGGTGACCTGCGAGACCTTCTGGCCGGCGCCGAGGCAGTCGTAGACCGTGCAGCCGGTGAAGCCCTTCTCGCGCAGGTCGGCGTGGATGCCGCAGCGGTGGTCGCCCCGGAGGTTGGGGCACGGCTTGCCCGCGGGCTTGTTCAGCGCGAAGTCGGCGGAGCGCCCGAAGGGCAGGGCGACACAGCACAGCCCGAAGCACTGGGCGCAGTCGCCGCGCAGGTCGGAAGGGTCGGCTATCTGGTCCGGCATGGGGTCCAGCCTACTGACCTGCGGAACCACCCGGTTCACCGCGCGGCGGCAGGCGTACGCCCCGGGCGCTACGGGAGCCCGGCATCCGGTCCTCGTCCGTCGCGTTCTCCGTGGCGGCGATCGTCTGGCGCAGGAGGCGGCGCGCGGTCTCCAGTTCGGCGGCACGCTGGTCGAGGACGTTCAGCTGGGTGCGGAGACCGGTGAGCACGCCGGGACAGGGGCGCAGCATCGTCTCGCCGAAGGTGCAGGGCAGGACCTGGCGGATGATGCGGGTGGGCAGGCCGGCGGCCAGCAGAGCGCGGACGCGTCGCACCGTCTCCACCGTCTGGTCGTCGTACTCGCGATACCCGTTGGCGCGGCGCTCTGAGCGGATCAGCTCCATCCGCTCGTAGTAGCGCAGCAGGCGCTCGCTGACTCCGGTGCGACGCGACAGCTCCCCGATCAGCACCGACCGCTCCCCCCGAGTTGACCTTCCCACGGTGTCAGGGAGCAACAGTGCGGTGGTCGGCCGTATTCCGAGCCGATCGCCGAGGAAGGAACGAATCAGTGATCATCGATGCGCACAGCCACGTCCACGACCCCGTCGAGGCACATGTGGAGCTACTGGACGAGGCAGGGGTGGATCGCGCCGTGCTGTTCGCCACCCGCCCTCACCCGGAGCGGGCCGGTGACCTCACCTCGCTGCGCCGGGAGATGGCGATCCTGGGCGAGGCCATTGGGGGCCGGGCCGGCACGGCCGAGGCGTATCGGGACGCGTGGCGGGAATTGGACGCCGCACTCACCGCGCGGCCGGAGCGGTTCATCGGCTTCCTGTCCGTACCGCTTGGTCTGGAGCCGGAACAGATTGCCGCGACCGTGGAACGCGAGGTCGTCGGGCGGGGCCTGCACGGGATCGGCGAGCTGACGCCGCCGCCGGGACGGGCAGAAATGATCGAACCGGTGCTCCAGGCGGCGGCCGATCACGGCCGACTGCCCGTGGTCATGCACGGATCCGCCCCGACCACGGCGGACGATCTGAGAACGCTTTCGACGCTCGCCCGCCGGTACCGGACGGTTCCGCTGGTGGTCAGCCAGCTCGGAGGGCTGAACTGGATGGAGGCTGTCGAGCTGGTCCGGGACACCCCGAACATGTACCTGGAACTGTCCACGGCCAACATCGTCTTCGCGGTCCGGCTGGCCATCAAGGAGATCCCGGACCGCACCCTGTTCGGCTCGGACGCCCCGTACGGCGACCCGGTCCTCAGCCGTGCGCTGGTGGAGAGGATCACCAGCCCGGGCGAGGTACGCGACCGGGTGCTCGGCGGAACGATCGCGGAACTGCTCGGGCTCACCTGACGCAGGCCCAGACGTCCCCAGGTGGCGCCCGGGCCGATTGAGCACTTCAGGTGGCCCGGCGTGCATGCGTGCCAGCCGATCCGCTGCCCGACCGGGTACTCACCGCCACCGGGCATCGGCGGACGCTGTCCACGCGGTTCACACCGCGCGCCTGCCGCACTCAGGCCCCTGCCGTTGCGTCATGTTTCGCCGTGGCATCAGGCCTCGTCGCGGGTCAGGGTCAGCAGCCGGTCCAGTACGCGGGGCGCGCCGGCGCGCAGACCGTCGTGCTCGAACTCGTCGGTGACCCAGGTGCGCAGGCCGCGGATGGCGCGGGCGGTCTCCAGCGAGTGGGCGGTGTCGACGTACATGTCGTCGTGGTAGACGGCGGCGGCCACCGGGACCTCGTTGGCGGCGAGGCGGACGGGGTCGTACAGGGTGCGCCAGTCGGTGCGGGCGGCGAGCAGTTCGGCCGTCTCGCGCAGTGGGCGCAGGGCCGGGTCGGTGTCGAACATCCAGGGGTGGATCGTCTCGCCGGTGAAGAGGACCGGGGCGTCGCCCGCGAGCGCCTTCGCGGCGTCGAACTGCGGGAACTCGGCGCGGACGCGCTCGGCGGCCCAGGCGGTGGGGCGGGCGTCCTGGCCGTAGATCGCCTCGTGGACGAGCGCGTAGAGCGGGTGCCCGGCGTACGACAGCAGGGCCTGCGCCTGCTCCTGGAAGGCGTCGGAGAGGTCGAGCCCGCCGGGAGTGCGCACGAAGGCGTCCTCCAGCAGGTGGTGCAGGCGGTGGCTGCCGTCGCTCGCGCCGAGCATCAGGCCCAGGGACTGGAAGGCCTCCGCCGTGCAGCGGTAGCCGTTCGGCAGTACCACGTCGTGGGTGAGGAGGTGGTCGGTGATCCGGCGGGCCCGCTCGACGTCCTGCGGATAGCGGGCGTAGTGCGCGGTGACCTTGCGTTCGACGCGTGGGTAGGCGGCGCGGTAGACGTCGTCGGCGTGGGCGTGCAGGGAGGGCAGCCCGCCGGTGATCACGGCGGTGTCCAGTCCCTCGGGGGCGAGGGAGAGGTACGACACCGTGCAGAAACCGCCGAAGCTCTGGCCCAGTACGGTCCAGGGGGCGCCGCCGGTGACCTGTGGGCGGATGGTCTCGCAGTCGCGGACGATGGAGTCGGCGCGGAAGCGGGTGAGGTAGTCGGCCTGCTCGGCGGGGCCGCCGCGCAGCGGGAGCGTCTGCCGGGTGGCGGGCGTGGAGCTGCCGGTGCCGCGCTGGTCGAGCAGCAGGACGCGGTAGTCCTTCAGGGCCCGGTCGAGCCAGGCCTGACGTCCGACGAAACGATTCGCCCCGAAGCCGGGTCCGCCCTGCAGGTACAGCAGCCACGGCAGGTCCTGCCCCGCCCGGTCGCTCGCGACCGCCTCGCGGGCGTACAGCTCGATGGTCTCGCCGTCCGGGTCGGCGTGGTCGAGGGGCACGGTGAAGCGGCGGTCGGTGAGGACGACGCCGGGCTGGCGGTAGCTGACACTCAACAGGGCTCCCGGGACGGATGGGATGGACGCGTCCCAGTTCAGCACATGACCGTGTGCGGGCCGCCCTCCGGGATCACCGATTGTTACTGAACTTCCGGTCAGCGGGCGGCGAGGCTGGAGCGGCGCACCACCAGCTCCGGCTGGAGCACCACCCGGCGGTGCTCGTGCGTCCGCTCGCCGTCGCCCTGTTCGGTCTCCTCCAGCAGCAGCTCGGCGGCCAGGGCGCCCATGGTGACGGCGGGCTGTCGTACGGAGGTGAGCGGTACGGCGGCCGCGGCGGCGAACTCGATGTCGTCGTAGCCGACGATCGCGAGGTCGTCGGGGACGGTGACGCCGGCCGCGTACATGGCCTGCAGGACGCCGAGGGCGAGCAGGTCGTTGGCGCAGAACACGGCGGTGGGACGGTCGGCGAGGCCGAGAAGGCGGGCGCCCGCGTCCCGGCCCGCGGCCACGTCGAGGCGTTCGGTGGGCAGCTCACGCAGCGCGCCGGGACCGAGTCCGGCCTCGGCGAGGGCGTTCAGCGCGCCGGTGCGGCGGTCGCGGACCTGGTTGAGTCCGGGCGGACCGCTGACATAGGCGAGACTGCGGTGCCCGGCGTCCACCAGATGGCGGACCGCGAGGGCGCCGCCCGCCACGTCGTCCACGGAGACCGAGCACTCGCCGGCGCCTTCGGCGACCCGGTCGACCAGCACGAACGGGATGCCATGCCGGCGGAACGTCGCGATGTTGTGGCCGCTGGCGTCGGCCGGGGTGAGCAGCACACCGCGCACCCGCTGCTCGGCGAACAGGGACAGGTACTCGGCCTCCTCGGCCGCGTTCTGCGCGCTGTTGCAGACCATCACGCCGAGCCCCGCCGCCCGGGCCGCTCGCTCGGCGCCGCGCGCCACGTCCACGAAGAACGGGTTGCCCATGTCCAGGACGAGCAGGCCCATGATCCGGCTGCGTCCCGCGCGCAGCTGGCGTGCGGACTCGCTGCGGACGTAGCCGAGCCGGTCGATCGCGGAGAGCACCCGCGCGCGGGTCTCGCTCGCGACGGTGTCCGGGCGGTTGATGACGTTGGACACCGTGCCCACCGACACGCCGGCGGCGCGGGCGACGTCCTTGATACCCACCGACTGGGCCATCGGGCTTCAGACCTCCAGGGGGACGAGGGGCGGCGGGCGGCCCTTCACATTACCGGCACCGCCGCCCGGAACGGACCGGTCAGGCAGGGAGTGCGAAGACCGCGACACGGAGCGCCGAGGGCGTCGTGCCGCTCGACCTCTCCTGGTACAGGAACGACAGCACGTCGTCCGCCGCGACCCGCGTCTCGTCGATCACGACTCCGTCTTCCGCCAGGTGCCGGAGGCGGTCTTGCGGAGGAGCGCGCGGGCGACGACCGTGTGCCGGGTCGCGGTGTACCAGACGGCGTACTGGTGGCCCTGGTAGGTCAGCAGTCCGTTCGTCGAGGCGGTCCGTCCCGACTTTCAGCAGGAAGCACACGCGGTGCGTCAACAGCCCTCTCCGCTCAGAAGTCGAACTGATCGATGTTCTTGGCGTCGAACACGGTCGGCTTGCCCAGGTTGATCACACCGTCCTTGCCGATGGTGTACGTCGTCCCGCCGGCCTTGAAGGTCTCGCCCTCCGTGCCGGTGATCTGCCCGGAGGACAGGGCGACGGCGGTCCGGGCGGCGAGGTCGCCGAGCTTCGCCGGGTCCCACAGCTCGAAGGCGTCCACGGTGCCGTTCTTGACGTACTTGCGCATGTCGTTCGGGGTGCCGAGTCCGGTCAGCTTGACCTTGCCCTTGTACTTCGAGCCCGACAGGTACTGGGCGGCCGCCTTGATGCCGACGGTGGTCGGGGAGATGATCCCCTTCAGGTCCGGGTGCTCCTGGAGCAGGCCCTGGGTCTGCTGGAAGGACTGCTGGGCGTCGTCGTTGCCGTAGGCGATCTTGACGAGCTTGATGTCCTTGTACTTGGGGTCCTTCAGCTCGTCCTTCATGTAGCCGATCCAGGTGTTCTGGTTGGTCGCGGTCTGCGCGGCGGACAGGACGGCGATCTCGCCCTTGTAGTCGATCTGCTTCGCCAGCAGCTGCACCTCGGTACGGCCCAGGTCCTCGGCGCCGGCCTGCGAAACGAAGGCGTTGCGGCAGCCGGGGTTGGTGTCGGAGTCGTAGGTGACGACCTTGATGTCGTTCGTCATGGCCTGCTTCAGCGCGGTGCACAGGGCGCCCGGGTCCTGCGCGGAGACGGCGATGGCGTTCACCTGCTGCTGGGTGAGCGGTTGACGTAACTCACCTGGCCCGAGGTGTCGGTGGCGCTGGACGGGCCCACTTCCTTGTATCTCGAGCCGAGTTCGGCCAGCGCCTTCTCGCCGCCCTTGTCCGCGGTGGTGAAGTAGGGGTTGTTGACCTGCTTGGGCAGGAAGCCGACGGTCAGCCCCTTCTTGGTGGCGGCGTTCGGATCGGCCTTGCCGGCGGAGGCGGCCGGCCCACTGTCGTCCTTGACGTCGTTCTTGGTGGTACCGCCGCAGGCCGTCAGGGCGAGGGCGAGGGTGGTGCCGGCGGCGAGGGCGGCGCAGGTGCGGCGCGCACGGGGGGGGCCGTCGAGGAGGCGCAGCGGCTGGCCGACCATCCGGTGGACGTGGTGTACATCGTGGGCGGTGGCACCCGCAACGCGCTGCTCTGCCAGCTGACGGCCGACGCCTGCGGGCTGCCGGTGGTGGCGGGGGCGACGGAGGCGGCCGCCCTGGGCAACGTCCTCGTCCAGGCCCGCGCCCACGGTCTGGCCGGCGACCTCCCCGCGATGCGCCGGCTGCTCATCCGTACCCAGCCGCACCCGGTACGCGCCCCGCGGCGACACCGCCCGCCGGCGGGAGGCCGAGGCACGGCTCGCCGCCCGGTGAGCCGCGCTCTCCCCGCGACGGTACGCGCCTACTACCCTGCACTCGTGCGATGACCGACCCCGAGGAGCCGCGATGCGTGTCGCCCTGTTCCTGACCTGTGTCAACGACACGCTCTATCCGGACACCGGTCGTGCCGTGGTGAAACTGCTGACCAGGCTGGGCGTCGAGGTCGACTTCCCGATGGGTCAGACCTGCTGCGGGCAGGCGCACTACAACACCGGCTACCGGCACGAGGCGGAGCCACTGGCCCGGCACTTCTCCGATGTCTTCCGCGACTACGAGGCGATCGTGACGCCGTCCGGGTCGTGCGGGGCGATGGTGCGGGAGCTGTACCCGAGGATGGGCGAGCGGGCCCGCGCCGAGGGCCGCGGGGGGTCGCTCGCCGCCGCCCTGGCGCCGGTGGTCCCCAAGACGTACGAACTCACCGAGTTCCTGGTGGACGTGCTGGGCGTGACGGACGTCGGCGCCCACTATCCGCACACGGTCACCTACCACCCCACCTGCCACGGCTTGCGAGGTCTCGGGCTCGGCGACCGGCCCCGGCGGCTGCTGCGGGCCGTCAAGGGGCTGGAGCTGGTCGAGCTGCCGGGTGCCGAGGAGTGCTGCGGGTTCGGCGGTACGTTCGCGTTGAAGAACGCCGAGGTCTCGGCGGCGATGGGCGCGGACAAGGTGCGCAACGCCGAGTCGACGGGCGCGGAGGTGCTGTGCGCGGCCGACAACTCCTGTCTGATGCACATCGGCGGCACGATGAGCCGGCTGCGGACGCGTATGCGGCCCGTCCACATCGCGGAGATCCTGGCGGGCACGGAGGAGGAACCGGCGGTATGAGCGGAACGTATCTCGGCATGCCGGCCTTTCCACAGGCCGCTCACGACGCCGTCCACAATCCCACTCTGCGCGCGAACCTGCGGCACGCCACGCACACCATCCGCGCCAAACGGGCCAGGGCGGTGGGCGAGTTGTCCGACTGGGCGGAACTGCGGGAGGCGGGCCGCCGGATCAAGGACCACACGCTGCGCCATCTCGACCGGTATCTCGTGCGGCTGGAGGAGTCGGTCACCGCGGCGGGCGGTACGGTCCACTGGGCCGCCGACGCGGACGAGGCCAACCGGATCGTGGCCGCACTGGTCAAGGAGACCGGCGAGTCGGAGGTCGTCAAGGTCAAGTCGATGGCCACGCAGGAGATCGGGCTCAACGAGGCCCTCGAGGCCGAGGGCATCCGTGCCTACGAGACCGATCTCGCCGAGCTGATCGTCCAGTTGGGCAAGGACCGCCCCTCGCACATCCTCGTCCCGGCGATCCACCGCAACCGGGGCGAGATCCGGGACATCTTCGCGAGCGAGATGGGCGAGTGGGGCCGCCCGGCCCCCGAGGGCCTGACCGACACGCCCGCCGATCTCGCCGAGGCCGCCCGGCTGCACCTGCGGGAGAAGTTCCTGCGCGCGAAGGTCGGCATCTCCGGTGCCAACTTCATGGTCGCCGAGACCGGCACCCTGGTCGTCGTGGAGTCCGAGGGGAACGGCCGGATGTGCCTGACCCTGCCGGAGACGCTGATCTCGGTCGTCGGCATCGAGAAGGTGGTGCCGGCCTGGCGGGACCTGGAGGTCTTCCTGCAGACCCTCCCCCGCTCCTCCACCGCCGAGCGCATGAACCCGTACACGAGCATGTGGACCGGCACCACCGACGACGACGGCCCCCGGACCTTCCACCTGGTGCTCCTCGACAACGGCCGCACCGACACCCTCGCCGACCAGGTCGGCCGCCAGGCCCTGCGCTGCATCCGCTGCTCGGCCTGTCTGAACGTCTGCCCCGTCTACGAACGGGCGGGCGGGCACGCCTACGGCTCGGTCTATCCGGGCCCGATCGGCGCCATCCTCAGCCCCCAGCTGCGGGGCACCGCAAGCGACATCGACGCCTCGCTGCCGTACGCCTCGTCCCTCTGCGGGGCCTGCTACGACGTGTGCCCCGTCGCCATCGACATCCCCGAGGTGCTGGTGCATCTGCGGGAGCGGGTCGTGCAGGGCGGACCGGCGGTGCGGCAGGGCAACAGGGTCGTCCTCAAGCCCGCCAAGGGACATGCGGCCGAACGGGCGGCCATGCGGGCCGCCCGCTGGGCCTTCGCCCGCCCCGGCGCCCTGCGCGCCGGCCAGCGGCTCGCCTCCCGCACCCGCCGGCTGCACCCCCGCGCCCTGCCGGGCCCGGGCAAGGCGTGGAGCGGCACCCGGGATCTGCCGGCCGTACCGGTGGAACCCTTCCGGGACTGGTGGCAGCGCACGCGCGGCGGAAAGGACGGCGTCAAGTGAGCAGCAGGGAACGTGTTCTGGGCCGGGTCCGGCGGGCGCTCGCCGACGTGACGCCGGACGAGCGGCCGTACGAGGTGGCCGTGGAGCGGCACCATCTGCGCGAGCACGGGGAGCGTACGGCCGAGCAGACGGTGGAGCTGCTGGCGGAGAACCTGGCGGACTACCGGGCGATCGTGCACCGCTGCGACGCGCGAGAGCTGCCGTACCTCGTCATGCGGCTGCTGGCCGCGCGCGGCTCCCAGGAGGTGCTGGTCCCGCCCGGGCTGCCGCCGGAGTGGATGTCCGCGGCCGACGCCGTGCGGATCCACGACCGGGCGGGGAGCACACCGCACCGGCTGGACCAGGTGGACAGTGTGGTGACGGGTTGTGCCGTGGCGATCGCCGAGACCGGCACGATCGTCCTGGACGGCTCCCCCGACCAGGGCCGGCGCCGTATCTCGCTCATCCCGGACCACCACATCTGCGTGGTGCGGGTGCCCGGCCAGGTCGTCGCCTCCGTCCCGCAGGCCCTCGAACGGCTCGACCCCGTCCGCCCGTCGACCTGGATCTCGGGCCCCTCGGCCACCAGCGACATCGAACTGGACCGGGTGGAGGGCGTGCACGGGCCGCGGACGCTGGAAGTGATCCTGCTCGGCTGACGGAACGAGCCGTACGCCGCCGGGCGTCACGGCCTGCCGGCCCTGGGCGTCCGCCGGTCGGGCCACGGCGGGATGACGCCCGGACCGCCCCGCCGTAGCGTGAGGGGATGATCCGGTTCGAGCAGGTCACCAAGCGGTATCCGGACGGTACGACGGCCGTGGACGACCTCTCCTTCGAGGTGTCCGAGGGTGAACTCGTCACGCTCGTCGGACCCTCGGGTTGCGGCAAGACGACGACCATGATGATGGTCAACCGGCTCATCGAGCCGACGTCGGGCCGGATCCTCGTCGGCGGCGAGGACATCGCGACGGTCGACCCGGTGCGGCTGCGCCGCCGCATCGGCTACGTCATCCAGCAGGCCGGCCTCTTCCCGCACCGCACGGTCCTGGACAACACCGCGACCGTGCCCTCGCTGCTCGGCTGGAAGCGGGCCGAGGCACGGGCCCGCGCTGCCGAGCTGCTCGATCTGGTGGGCCTCGATCCGAAGACGTACGGGCCGCGCTATCCGGCGCAGCTGTCCGGCGGGCAGCGGCAGCGGGTCGGTGTGGCCCGGGCGCTGGCGGCCGATCCGCCGGTGCTGCTGATGGACGAGCCGTTCGGCGCGGTCGACCCGGTGGTGCGCGAGCAGTTGCAGGACGAGTTCCTGCGGATGCAGGCCGCCGTGCGCAAGACGGTGCTGCTGGTCACGCACGACATCGAGGAGGCTGTTCGGCTCGGCGACCGCATCGCCGTCTACGGACAGGGCCGCGTCGAGCAGTTCGACACGCCCGGCGCGGTGCTCGGGGCGCCCGCGACGCCGTACGTCGCCGGCTTCGTGGGCGCCGACCGGGGGCTGAAGCGGTTGTCGGTCACCGCGATCGAGGCGGACGATCTGGAGCAGCCGCCCGTGGCCCGCCCGGACGAGCCCGCCGCCCGGGCCCGGGAGCGGCTGCGGTCCGAGGGCGCCCGCTGGGCGGTCGTCCTCGACGCGCACGGCGACCTGCACGGCTGGGTGGGCATCGACGAGCTGACGCCGGGCGGCACGGTCGGGGACCTGGCCCATCGGATGACCGCCTGGGTGCCGGTCGGCGCGCCGCTCAAACAGGCGTTGGGGGTGATGCTCCAGTACGACGCCGGGTGGGTCGCGGTGCTGGACGATGCGCGCTTCCTCGGCGTGCTGACCCCGGCGAAGCTGCACGAGGCGCTGCGCCGCTCGGTGGACGCGGACGCGCGGGGCCTGGCACGGGCGCAGGTGCCGTTCGACTCGGTGTCGGACGCCTGACGCCTCTTACGCCAGCAGGCCCTCGCGCTTCAGATAGGCGCGGGCCACGTCGGCGGGCAGCCGGCGCCAGCTGTCGACCTGACGGTTCATGTCGGCCAGGTCGCGCGTGGTGAGGACGGCGTTGAGCTTGCCGAGTGCCTTCGCGACGCCGGCGCTGCCCGCGCGGGAGCGGTTGACGACCGGGACCACGTAGTCGGCGTTCTGCAGATGCCTGTCGTCGGCGAGCAGCACCAGGCCGAACTCGTCGAGCGTGGCGTCCGTGGTGGTGGTCAGCACCATCTGGTCCCGGCCGTCCTGCACGGCCCGCTTGGCCTGTGTGGTGCCGACCCCCTTGGGATCGACCCCGGTGATGTCGATGCCGTACACCTTCGTCAGCCCCGGCTCGCAGTAAGGCCGTCGGACACACTCGTCACCCGCCGCGAGCCGTACCCGCAGTCCGGATGCACCCAGGTCGCCGAGGGTCTTGAGGCCGTGCCGGCGGGCGTAGGAGGCGCTCACCGCGAAGGCGTTCTGGTCCACCGCGCGGCCGGGCGGAAGGACGGTGAGACCGCGGGGCGTGGCGAGGGCGCGCAGCGCCTTCATCGTGGCGTCGAGGTCGGGCGAGCCGGCCGGGGGCGCGTCGGCGCCGTGGGTCTTGGCGTTCAGCCAGTCGGCGAAGGTGGCCGCGTACTCGGGCACGACGTCGATCTGGCCGGCTTCCAGGGCCGGTTCGTACAGCTCCCGGTTGGCGACCGTGAGCAGGGACGTCCGGTAGCCGGCCCGGTCGAGCAACTGGGCGTACAGCTGGGCGAGCAGGTCGCTCTCGGTGAAGCCGGCCGAGCCGATGGTCAGATGGCGGCTGTCGCCGGGCGGCGCGGTGACCTGGCCGCGGTTCTCCAGGGCGGGGCCGGTGGCGCAGGCGGTGGTGGTGAGCAGCAGGGCGGCCGTCAGGGCTCCCCGGCCGTTCACCGGCCGCCCCTGGCCCACACCGGTGCCAGCCGCTCGGCCATCTCGAAGACTCCCTCGACGAGGAGGGCGAACACCGCGACGAGCAGCGCGCCGGCGACCACCTGGGGTGTGCTGGCGAGGTTGAAGCCGGCCGTGATGATCCGGCCGAGACCGCCGCCGCCCGCGAGCGCGGCGATGGTGGCGGTCGCGACGAGCTGGACGGCGGCGATCCGCACCCCGTTCAGGACCATGGGGAGCGAAAGGGGCAGTTCCACACGGAACAGCATCTGCCGCCCGGTCATCCCCATGCCCCGCGCCGCCTGGACGACGCCGCGGTCGACCTCGCGCATGCCGACGTAGGCGTTGGTGAGCAGCGGTGGTACGGCGAACAGCACCAGGGCGACCACCGTCGGTCCCTCGCCCCACTTCCCTACCGGGGTCAGGAGCAACAGGACCAGGACGGCGAAGGTGGGGACGGCCCGGCCGACGTTGGAGATGTTCACGGCGAGCGCGCCGCCCTTGCCGAGGTGGCCCAGGACCAGGGCGACGGGCAGGGCGATCAGGCAGCTGATGAGCAGGCAGACGACCGTGAGCAGCAGGTGCTGGAGCAGCCGGTGCCAGACGCCGCCGTCACCCGACCAGTGCGCGGGGTCGGAGAGCCAGTCCCAGGTGGCGGTGAGGGTGCTCATGCGCGGTTCCCTGCCGACCGGGGCGCCGCTTCCATGCCCTGCGTACTCATCTGCGGGCCGCCCTCGCCCACGGTGTGATCAGCCACTGCACCCCGAGCAGGAGCAGGTCGGCGGCGATCGCGATCAGCACGCACAGCACGGACGCGGTGAGCACCTGGGCCTTGAAGTAGGTGTTCATGCCGGCGTAGATGAGGTTTCCGAGGCCGCCGAAGCCGACGATCGCGCCGACCGTGACCAGGGACACCGCCGAGACGGTCGCGATGCGCAGCCCGGCCATCGCGGCGGGCAGGGCGAGGGGCAGTTCGACGGCGAGCAGGAGGCGGACGGGGCCGTAGCCGAGGCCGCGCGCGGCCTGCCGGGTCTCCTCCGGGACCGCGCGCAGGCCCGCGAGGATGTTCCGGACGAGCAGGGTGAGCGAGTACAGCACCAGCCCGGCGACGACGAGGGTGGCCGAGAGGCCGTAGAGGGGCAGGAGAAGGGAGAACATCGCGAGGGACGGGATGGTGTACAGGATCGTCGTGGCGGCGAGGACCGGGCCGGCCGCCCAGCCCCAGCGACGGGCGAACACCGCGAGCGGAAGGGCGACGACCAGGCCGACGAGAACCGACACGGTGGTCAGCTCGACGTGCTGGACGACCGAGTCGAGCAGGATCTGGCGACGCGTGCTCAGATACGCGCCGCAGATCCACTCGTTGCGCGCGAGGCAGTCGTCCGGGGGCGCGGTCACGGCTCCATTGCACCGGGCGGGCGAGCCGGTCGGCGCGTTGTGGTGACCCGTACGGGGGGTCCGTACGGGTCCGGCATGGTGCTACTTCATCCCGGCCGCGTCCAGCAGGGCGGTCGCCGTCGCCGTGGCGAGTCCGTCGTCGAGGCGTTCCACGCCGGCGCCGGCCCGGGCGCTGGCACCGTCGAAGACCAGCACGAGCTGGCGGGCGAGCAGCCCGGGGTCCCGGGCACCGCCCCGCTCCGCCTCCGCACGGAAGCTCCTCGTCAGACCCTCCTTGACCCCGCGGGCGACCGCGCTCGCCGGGTGCCCGGGGTCCTTCAGTTCCACCAGCACGGCCAGATAGGGGCACCCGTGGTAGCCGGCCTCCACGGAGCCCTTCTCCAGCTGCTCGAAGACGTGCAGGATGCGCTCGCGCGGGGTCGCGGCCTCCGGCTCGGGGTGCGTGAACCGGGCCTCGTACGCCGGGATCCGCCGCTCCAGGCTCGCGGCCAGCATCTCGTCCTTGCTGTCGAAGAGCTGGTACATCGACCGCTTGGAGACACCCGCCTCCCGGCACAGCGCCTCCACGCCGATGGACACGCCGTCGCGGTAGGAGAGCCGGGCGGCCGCGTCGAGCAGCCGGTCGCGGGGGGACGCCTTGTCGGTGGAGGCCATAGGGCGAGGTTACCTCGCCACGGCCGAAAGGAAACCGATCGGTGTATGCCCCGGGTCCTCATGACGGCCGAGCCGGATCCCCGTGACAGCCGCGCTGAACAAGCGCTTAGATGGTCGCCGGCAGTATGGACCCGCTCCCGACCCCGCCGGAGGCCCTGTTGTTCACGTCCGTCGACGACGTCTCCGCCCGCCTCGCCGAGACCGGCTACCTCGCCTCGCCCGCCGTCGCCACGACCGTCTTCCTCGCCGCCCGGCTGGGCAAGCCGCTGCTGGTGGAGGGCCCCGCCGGGGTCGGCAAGACCGAGCTGGCCAAGGCCGTCGCCCAGGTGGCCGGGGCCCGGCTGGTCCGGCTCCAGTGCTACGAGGGCGTGGACGAGTCCCGGGCGCTGTACGAGTGGAACCACGCCAAGCAGCTGCTGCGGATCAGCGCGGGCCGCGACGAGAGCTGGGACGACGCCCGCACCGACATCTTCAGCGAGGAGTTCCTGCTCCCCCGTCCGCTGCTCACCGCCATCCGCGGGGACGAGCCGACGGTGCTGCTCATCGACGAGACCGACAAGGCCGACGTCGAGATGGAGGGGCTCCTGCTGGAGGTGCTCAGCGACTTCCAGATCACGGTCCCCGAGCTGGGCACGGTCACCGCGACCCGCCGCCCCTTCGTCGTCCTCACCTCCAACGCCGGCCGGGAGCTGTCCGAGGCGCTGCGCCGCCGCTGCCTGTTCCTGCACATCGGCTTCCCCGAGGAGGAGCTGGAGCGGCGGATCGTACGGCTGAGGGTGCCGGGCCTCGGCGAGGCGCTGACCGCGTCGGTGGTCCGGGTGGTCGGGGCGCTGCGCGCGATGGACCTGCGCAAGGCCCCGTCCGTCGCCGAGACCATCGACTGGGCGCGCACCCTGCTGGCCCTGGGCGCCGGCGCGCTGGACGAGACGGTCGTACGGGACACTCTCGGAGTGATCCTCAAGCACCAGGACGACATCCAGAAGGCGGCGGCGAAACTCGACCTGGACGCGCTGTGAGCGGTGTCGCCGAGCGGATCACCGGCCTGGTCGGGGCGCTGCGCGCGCACGGAGTGCGGATCGGCACCGGGGAGACCGTGGACGCGGCCCGCGCGGTGGAGGCGCTGGGGCTCGCGAACCGGGAGCTGCTGCGCGAAGGGCTGGCCGCGACCCTGCTGCACGGTCCGGCGCAACGGGCCGTGTTCGACCCGGTCTTCGAGCTGTACTTCCCGCGTGGGGTCGGGCGCCCGGACGGCGACCCCGCCGACCGCGAGGCCCTGCGCGACCGGCTCGCGGACGCACTGGCCGCCGACGACCGTGCGCTGATGACCCGGTTGGCGGCGGAGGCGGTCGACGGTTTCGGTGGATACGGGAGTTCACCGGGCTCGGACGGCTGGTCGGCGTACCAGACCCTCGAACGGCTGCGCCCGCAGACCCTGTTGGCCCGGGTACGCGCCGACGTCCGGGGCCGGAACGGGAGCGGTACGGGATTCGCGGACCGGTTGCTGGACGACGAGATCCGGCACCGGATCGAGGAGTTCCGGCGGATGGTCGGGGCGGAGGCGCGGCGCCGGGTCGCCGAGCGGCGCGGCCGGGACGAGATCGCGCGGCGCGGCGTCCGGCCGACCGCCGACCGGGTGGACTTCCTGTTCGCGAACCGCGACCAACTGGCCGAATTGCGCAGAGCCGTGTCACCGCTCGCGCGCAAGCTGGCCACCCGGCTCGCCGCGCGCCGCCGGCGGGCCGCGCGCGGCGCGATCGACCTGCGCCGCACCCTGCGCTCCTCGCTGTCCACGGGCGGTGTGCCGATGCGGCCGGTGCTGCGCCGGCGCCGCCCGGTCCGCCCCGAACTGGTGCTGCTGTGCGATGTGTCCGGCTCGGTGTCCGGCTTCTCGGACTTCACGATGCTGCTGGTGCAGGCGCTGCACGACCAGTTCAGCAAGGTACGTGTGTTCGCCTTCGTCAACCGGCTCGACGAGGTGACCGGCCTGCTCGACCACGGCCGCGCCGACCCCGACGGGCTCGGTGCCCGTATCCGCGCCGAGGCCACGCTCACCGGCTGGCACGGCAGCAGTGACTACGGCGTGGCACTGGGCGAGTTCGCCGAGCGGTACGGCGACGCGGTCGGGCCGCGTACGACGGTGTTCGTCCTCGGGGACGCCCGGACGAACATGAGCGACCCGAACCTGCCCGCCGTGCGCGAGGTCGCCCGGCGGGCCCGCCGCGTGTACTGGCTGAATCCCGAGCCCCGCGACCGGTGGGGTACCGGCGACTCGGCCGCGCCCGCCTATGCCGAGCTGGTGGAGATGCACGAGTGCCGCACGGCCCGGCAGCTCAGCGCGCTGATCGCACGCCTGCTGCCGGTGTGACGCCGGGCGGCCGCCTGTGATCGACTGGCCACCGGGTACGCGCCGACCCGCCGACCCGCCGACCCGCCGACCCGCCGACCCGCCGACCCGCCGACCCGCCGACCCGCCGACAAGGATGTCCGCCATGAGTCACCCGTCCGTGCCGCTCGGCAGGTACCCCACCCCCGTCGAACCGGCGCCCCGGCTGGCCACCGCGCTCGGGCTCGGACCGGGGGACCTGTGGATCAAGCGGGACGACCTGACCGGCCTGGGCGGCGGCGGAAACAAGATCCGCAAGCTGGAGTGGACGGTGGGCGCGGCGCTCGCCGAGGGTGCGGACACGCTCGTGACGACGGGTGCCCCGCAGAGCAACCACGCCCGGCTGACCGCGGCTGCCGCCGCCCGCCTCGGGCTGGACGTCGTCCTCGTGCTGCGCGGCTCGCCGGGCCTCTCGCGGTCCGGCAACCTCGCCCTCGACGGGCTGTTCGGGGCCCGGCTCGCCTGGGCCGGGGAGGTGGACCAGGCGGGGCTGGACGCGGCGGCGGCCGAGGTGTGCGCCAGGCTGCGGGCGGGCGGTGCCCGTCCCGCGCTGATCCCGTTCGGTGGTTCCAGCGCCGTGGGCGCCCGTGGCTATGTGCGCTGCGGCGAGGAACTGCGCGAGCAGGTGCCGGACCTGCGGACGGCGGTGGTGGCACTCGGGTCGGGCGGCACCATGGCCGGACTGGTCGCGGCCCTGGGCGCCGGGTCGGTACTCGGCGTCGACGTGGGCGCGCTGGGTGACCCGGCGGCGGCGGTGGCCCGCTTCGCGGCACTCGCGGCGGAGAGGCCCATGGCGGACAAGCCCACGGCAGGGGGGCCCGCGGGCGAGAAGCTCACGGTGGAGGGGCTGCGGGTGCGGCGGGACCAGGTGGGCAGCGGGTACGCGGCGCTGACCGGTCCGGTGGCCGAGGCGCTCCGGCTCGCCGCCTGCACCGAGGGCCTGGTCCTCGACCCGACCTACACGGGCCGGGCCCTGGCGGGACTGCGCGCGGCCGTCCACGGCGGCGACGTCCGGCCGGGCGAGAAGACCGTCCTCGTCCACACCGGCGGCCTGCCCGGCCTGTTCGGGCACGCTGACGCCGTCGCGTTCGCGGAGGAGGGGGCGACGGTCTTCCCGGGCTGACGGGACCGGCCTGTCGGGCCGTCCGTGTCGTGCCGTCGCGGCGCACGGAGTGGTGCGGTTGTACGTACAGAGGTGACCCACGGTGCTGACCCCGGACACGCCACCGGGCCGCACACCGTGCGGCCCGGCCCGCGCGCGAACGAATCGATCCGCCGCCGGCTAACCCTTCGCGTACTCGTTCGCCATGGTCCCGGCGAAGTCGAAGACCACGGCCTGCTCGTCACCCACCACCCAGGCATCGTGGCCGGGCGGGCACACGAAGACGTCGCCGGGCCCGACCTCGCTCTCGCCACCGTCGTCCATCCGGAGGCGCATCCGCCCCTGCAGCACATAACCGTTGTGGTGCACCATGCAGCTCTTGGTGCCCGCGATCGGGGCCACGGACTCCGACCAGCGCCAGCCCGGTTCGAAGGTGCCCACCGCGAAGTCGAGCCCGGTCAGGTGGAGGGCTTCGAGGTGGCCGCGCGGGAAGTCACGCCGTTCGTCCGGCTTCTCGACCGTCTTCACTTCCAGCATGACGGTGTGCTCCCTTCCAGCCGCTGATCGCGGCCGGGGCCGGCCGGCGCCCCCGGGGCCTCGGACGGCACCGGCGCTGCGGTGGCCGTACCCCACGCATCCATCGTGGATCCCGCGACCTGAGGCCGCCATTCGGAACCGCGGGACCGACGATGTCAGGTGCCGTACGAGCGGTCCGCGGCCGACGCGAGCTGGGCGCCACGGGTTCGACAGGGTCCTGCGGATGCGACACGGCCCCGAGCCGACGAGAGCCGGACGGCACGTCGTTCGAAGCGGCCCGGAGGCGGCGACGGCCGGATTCGACCCCGGTCGGCTACCAGGTGCGTGCCGACCGGATCAGGAACGTCCGGACGCGGGCCACGTCGGGGTTGTCGGAGGCGCCGGGGCGCTGGACGAGGAAGCCCGTGTTGATCGGCGGGTCCTCCGGCTCCAGCAGCGCCACCAGCGCGCCGGATTCCAGCAGATCCCGGCACAGATACCTGGGCAGCACGCTGAAACCGGCGCCCGCGGCGACGGCGGCGAGCACTCCCCGCAGGTCGGGCACGGTCACGGCGGCGGTGCGGGACAGACGCCGGCCGAAGACGTGACGCCAGTAACGGCGGGCGATCGGCAGGTCCTCGGCGTAGGTGATCAGTGGGACGCCGCGCAGGGCCGCCGGTCCCTCGGTGGCCGGCCGGTTCGTCAGCCGCTCGGCCCAGACCGGGGCGGCGACCAGGACGAACTCCTCATCCATGAGCGCAACGGAGTGCAATGTACGGCCGCGCGGCCGGGTGGTGGCGATCACCAGGTCGTACCGGCCCGCACGCAGTTCCTCCAGCAGCGGATCGGTCAGTCCCGTGGACACCCGCAGCCGTACGCCCTCGGTGACCAGCGGGGCGAGGGACGGCAGGACGGTGTGGCACAGGAATTCGGCGGGGCCGGCCAGATGGACGGGCTCGGCGCGGGCGCCGGCCGGCGGGGTGGGCCCGGCGACGGCGGCCAGTTCGTCCAGTGGCGCGGCGATCCGGACGGCGAGTTCGTCGGCCACCGGGGTCGGCGCGACGCCGCGCGGCAGCCGTTCGAACAGCTCCCGGCCGGTCTGCCGCTCCAGCGCGCGCATCTGCGTCGTCACCGTCGGCTGCGAGAGGCCCAGCAGGCGGGCAGCGCCGGTGAAGGAGCCGGAGCGGTACACCGCGAGGAAGGTGCGCAGCAGATTGAGGTCGGGGGAAGCGGTCTCCACCCGTCCGAGTATCACCGCCGGGTATTCCCCGGGACCCATAGGGGATCGAATGTCAGCCATTCGATACTTCATTGGATGCCTATGGGTCGGTACGCCTACGTTCTTTCTCGTACACGCACACTTCCGGGAGAGAGAACCTCATGTCGAAGATCCTGTTCGTGATGACCGGCGCCGACCGGTGGACGCTCGCCGACGGCACCCTGCACCCCACCGGCTTCTGGGCCGAGGAGGCCGTGGTCCCCTACCGCGCCCTCAAGGCCGCCGGTCACGAGGTCGTCGTCGCCACGCCGGGCGGGGTGGTGCCGCCGGTGGACCGGGCGAGCCTGGCCGCCGAGGTCAACGGCGGTCAGGAGAAGGCCGACGAGATCGCGAGCGCGCTGGAGGAGATGACCGAGCTGCGGGCGCCGGTGAAGCTCGCGGAGGTGGACCTCGACGACTTCGCCGCCGTGTTCTACCCCGGCGGTCACGGCCCCATGGAGGACCTGGCCGTGGACGCCGAGTCCGGCCGGCTGCTCGTGGCGGCGCTCGACTCGGGCAAGCCGCTGGCCGTGGTCTGCCACGGCCCGGCCGCCCTGCTCGCCGCCGTCCGGCCGGACGGCTCCCACGCCTTCGCCGGGTACCAGGTGGCGGCCTTCACCAACGAGGAGGAGATCCAGGGCGGCCTGGCCGACCGGGCCAGGTGGCTGCTGCAGGACCGGCTGGCCGAGGCGGGCGTCGACGTCCGCGCGGCCGGGCCGTGGGCGCCGCACGTGGTGACGGACCGCAACCTCGTCACCGGCCAGAACCCGGCCTCCTCCGCCCCGCTCGCGGAGGAGCTGGTGAGGCGGCTGGGCTGAGACAGGGCGCGAGCCGGCTTCGCCGGGCCGGTGTCGCGGGCGGCCGGAGCGCGAGCGGCTTCGCCGGGCCGGTGTCGCGGGCGTCCGGAGCGCGAGCGGCTTCGCCGGGCCGGTGTCGCGGGCGTCCGGAGCGCGAGCGGCTTCGCCGGGCCGGTGTCGCGGGCGTCCGGAGCGCGAGGCGGCCTCGGCCGGTCCTGCCCCGTGGACGGCCTGAGAAGCTGCGGGAATTCTTCGGCCGGCAGCTGCGCCCTCGGGCGGGGTGGGCCGCCTGTCAGGATGAAGGCCCCCCGCTCTCCCCGGCCGACCGTCGGCACGCTGGCCCCGGTGTGGAGCCCGGCCGTCCCTGCCCCGGCCGGGCCGCCCCCGAGCGCACGGCGGCCGTGAGAGCGACGGCGGGGCGGCCGGCGTACGAGTCCGTCCGGGTTTTCACGCCCATGACCCGCCGCCTGCACCGCTAGGTTGGGCGGTATGAGCAACCTTGACCGCGCGCCCGTGCCCAGCGTCTGCGGCGGCCGCGGATTCGTCGTGGCCGAACCCGTCCGCGAACTGCTGAGTCCCCGTCACGTGAAACTGGGCGAGTCGACCGAGGTGCGCCGGCTGCTGCCGAATCTCGGCCGCCGCATGATCGGCGCCTGGGCCTTCGTCGACCACTACGGCCCGGACGACATCGCCGAGGAGCCCGGCATGCAGGTCCCGCCGCATCCGCACATCGGGCTGCAGACGGTCAGCTGGCTGCACGAGGGCGAGGTGCTGCACCGTGACTCGACGGGCAGCCTGCGGACGATCCGGCCCAGGCAGCTCGGCCTGATGACCTCGGGCCGCGCGATCAGCCACTCCGAGGAGAGCCCGAAGACGCACGCCCGGTTCCTGCACGGCGCCCAGCTGTGGGTGGCGCTGCCGGAGGAACACCGGCGCACGGAGCCGACGTTCGAGTACCACCCGGAGCTGCCCACCGTCACCGCGCCCGGCCTGACCGCCACGGTGATCCTCGGCGACCTGGACGGCTCCCGGTCCCCCGGTACGACGTACACCCCGATCGTCGGCGCCGACCTCGCCCTCACCCGGGGCACCGACGTCCGCCTGCCTCTCGAACCGGACTTCGAGTACGGCGTGCTGGCGATGTCCGGTGAGGTACACGTGGACGGGGTGCCGCTGCTGCCCGGTTCGATGCTCTACCTCGGCTGCGGGCGGTCCGAGCTACCGCTGCGCGCCGAGTCGGACGCCGGGATCATGCTGCTGGGCGGCGAGCCGTTCGCCGAGGAGCTGATCATGTGGTGGAACTTCGTCGGGCGATCACAGGACGACATCGTTCAGGCCCGGGAGGAGTGGATGAGCGGGTCAGGATTCGGGGTGGTGCAGGGGTACGACGGGGATCGGCTGGCGGCGCCCGAGCTGCCGACCGTGCCACTGAAACCACGAGGTCGGACACGTTGAGCTGGAGACTTCTGCTGTACTCCGTTCCACGATCGATGCGCGTCGCTCGGTTCTCGCCTTGGCCGCCGGTGGCCTGACCTGCGCACACTGGATGTATGCGCGAGATGTCCGCCGGCCAGGCGGCGGAGCGCGAGGACTTCCTCGCTGAGGCCGTCACGGAAGCCGTCCAAGGAACGAGCGCGTACGCGGGGAGCGTCTTCCTCCGCTCCCACGACCGTCGGTCGATCGCGCTCGCCGCGACGTGTGGGGTGCCGCCTTCCCTGCTGGGTGGCTGGCGCCTCATCGCGGTGAACAGTCCCATCCCGGTCGCCGTCGCTTACGAGTCCGGGCGCACGGTCCACCTGGCGAACGCTGATGAGACGATGCGGAAGTACCCGCAACTCGCGGTGGCCCTGCCGTATGCCTTCGGCTCCTGCTCGGTGCCGGTGCACGCAGGTGGGGAACGCTTCGGATCGCTGGCCATCGTGTGGCCGGCATCCCCGGGCAGCGAAGGGCTGTCCAAGGCCCAGCGCCGCCACCTGCGGAGTGTCGCCGGCCGGCTGGGTACCCGTCTCGCAGCGATCCGTGACCGTACCGGCGATCCCGTGGAAAGCGACCCGAGCGCGGTTCCCCTGGAGATCCCGGCTCCCTCGGCAGCAGCCGTACGTGTGGGGTTGTTCGACTGGAACCTCGGCTCCGGCACCTTCAGCGTGGATGAAGCGCTCTGCGCGATCTTCGGTCTCGACCCCGATGCTTTCGACGGACGAGTCGAAACGCTTGCTTCGTGCCTGCACCCCGGTGATCGGACAGCTTTTCGAGCCTGCGCCAGGGAGGCGGCGGGCGAGGGCCGGATCACCGCGCATCGGCTGCGCGTACGAGACGACGACGACCGCGGCGGAGGCCATCGCACGGTCGAGCTGTGGGGCCGCGTGCCGGAAACCGGCGACCCGCGGCCCGGAGCGCGAGTGGTCGGCGCGGTCGTGGATGCCCGGGTCGGCACCGCGGCCGTCGCAGCGGTCGAACGGCTGCGGGACGGGCTGTTCTCCCTCACCCCCGACGGGCGGGTCACCTACGCCAACCACAGCGCCCTGCGACTGCTGGGCGTTTCCGCCGCCGAGGTACTGGGCCAGTTCTTCTGGGACATGCTGCCGTGGCTGTCCGACCCCGGCGTCGAATACCGGCACCGGTCCGCGATGATCTCGCAGACGCCGTCGTCCTTCCTGGTGAACCGACCGCCCGACCAGTGGTTGGCCTTCTCACTCCACCCGCGGGCGGACGGGGTGACCGGCTTGGTGGCGCCCGCCACTCGTGCCCCATCGGCCGCTGCGGTATCCGCTTCCCCGGCCGCTGCGGGACCTGCCGCCGCACCGGCACGCCTGGGGGTCATGTACCACGTCCTGCAACTGAGCAGCGCGCTGACCGAGGCAGTCACCACACGCCAAGTGTGCGAAGTCGTCTCCGACCAGCTCCTGCCCGCCTTCGGGGGCCAGCACATGGCGATCTCCGTGGTCCGCAGCGGCACGATGCACCTGCTGCATCGCACCGGCCGCCACGAGGAATTCCCTGACTGGCTGGAGGGCGTCCCGCTGCACGCCCGCCTGCCGGGAACGGAGACCCTGACGTCCGGTGCTCCGCTCTTCATCGAGACGCAGCAGGACCTCGCCCGGGGCTACCCGGGAATTCCCACGGGCCAGGCCAGCTCCTGGGCATATCTGCCGCTGATCGCCTCCGGCCGCCCGGTCGGCACCTGCGCCCTCGGCTTCGACGAGATCCATCACTTCACCGAGAAGGACCGCGGCGTCCTCACCGCGCTCGCCGGGCTGATCGCCCAGGCCCTGGAACGAGCACGGCTCTACGACTCGGAGTTCGCCGTCGCGCATGGCCTGCAACAGGCGCTGCTGCCGCACCGGCTGCCGACCGTCCCAGGTATCCGCACCGTCGCCCGTTATCTGCCCGCCACCAGCGGTATGGACATCGGTGGCGACTGGTACGACGTCATCCCCACCGGCAGCGGGGCCCATCTCGTCATCGGCGACGTGGAGGGGCACAGCATCGCCGCCGCAGCCACCATGGCGCAGTTGCGCAGTGCGGTACGGGCTTTCGCGGCTGCGGGCCATACGCCCGGCGACATGATGGCCGGCGTCAACCGAACCCTGATCGACCTCGACTCCAGCCTGCTGGCAAGCTGCTGCTGCGTCCACGTCGAGCCCCACAGTCGGCACGCCTACGTGGTCACCGCCGGCCACCCTCCTCCTCTGCTCCGTCGCTCCGACGGCACGACTGACGCCCTTGACCTGGACGTCGGCCCGCTCCTGGGCGTGGATCACGCGAGCGCCTATGCCCAGACCCGGGTCGCCCTCTCACCGGGATCCGTCCTCGCCCTCTACACCGACGGCCTGGTGGAGGAACCCGGCATCGACATCGACGTGGGGATCGACCGCCTGCGAGCCTCACTGGCCCACACTCGTGCGGGCTCACTGGACGAACTCGCCGACCACATCCTGCACAATGCCCGCGGCTCCCCCTACCGGGCCGACGACATCGCCCTGCTGCTCACCGAGCACAGTGCCGGCCTCGGACCACGTCACACCTCAAGGTGACGCTGAGGGCCAGCGGTCCCCGTGGCCGGTGAGCGATCCCGTGTCGCGTGCCGGGGTCCCCCGCCTCACCAGTCGTGCACGGTTCCGTCGTGCAGCCTGCTGACGGGCAGGTACGCCTGCCGGTAGGGGAAGTGACGTGCCGCTTCGACGTCGAGATGGACTCCCAGACCCGGCGTGTCGGAGGGATGCAGCAGTCCCTCCTCGAAGCGGTAGGAGGTTCGGAAGACCTCCAGGGTCCGCTCGGAGTGCCGCATGTACTCCTGGATGCCGAAATTGTGCACGGCCAGGTCGAGATGGAGCGCGGCGGCCATGCCCACCGGGGAGATGTCGGTGGGGCCGTGCATCCCGGACCGGACACCGTAGACGGCCGCGAGGTCGAGCAGCTTCTTCATCGCGGTGACGCCTCCGGTGTGGGTCACCGCGGAGCGCACGTAGTCGATCAGCCGCTCGCTCAGCAAGGTGGTGTAGTCGTACAGGGAGTTGAAGACCTCGCCGATCGCCAGCGGTGTCGTCGTGTGCTGCCTGATCAGGCGCAGAGCCGCCTGGTCCTCCGCGGGTGTGGCGTCCTCCAGCCAGAACAGGTCGTACGGTTCCAGTGCCTTGCCCAGCCGGGCGGCCTGGATCGGCGTCATCCGGTGGTGTCCGTCGTGCAGCAAGGGCAGCTCGGGGCCGAACTCGGCCCGGACTGCCTCGAAGACGGCGGGCAGGTGCCGTAGGTACGCGCGCGTGTCCCAGCTCTCCACGATGGGCCGGGGCCGGTCGCCGGCGGTGCGGCGCGCGGGCTCGTAGTCGTAGCGCTCTCCGCCGCCGGCGCTCGAGGCGGCCACGCCGTACACCGAGTCGAAGCCGGGTATCCCGGTCTGTATGCGGATGGCACGGTAGCCCTGCTCACGGTGCGCACGGATGGAGTCGAGCAGTTCGGGCACGTCGCGGCCGGAGGCGTGTCCGTAGGCGAGGGCGCCGGTGCGGGACGCGCCGCCGAGGAGCTGGTAGAGGGGCATCCCGGCGTACTGGGCCTTGATGTCCCACAGCGCCGTGTCCACGGCCGCGACGGCCGCCATGGTCACGGGGCCGCGCCGCCAGTACGCACCTCGGTAGAGGTACTGCCAGGTGTCCTCGATACGGGAGGCGTCGAGCCCGATGAGCAGGGGTACGACGTGGCTGTCCAGGTAGGTCTGGACGGCCAGCTCGCGACCGTTGAGGGTGGCGTCGCCGAGACCGACGACGCCGTCCTTGGTGGTGATGCGCAGGGTGACGAAGTTCCGTCCCGGGCTGGTGACGATCACCTCGGCGGACATGATCTTCATGGTGGATCCCCCCTCTTTCGTCGGTTCGGTCGTTCTCTCTCCGTCGGTCGGTCGATCGGTTGGTTCGTCGGTTCGGTCGATCGGTTGGTTCGTCGGTTCGGTCGGTTCGTCGGTCTGCTCGGTGAGCGCGGGTGACGTGCGGCGGCAGTGGCTGATGAAGCCGTGTCAGCGACCCCATGTGCGCCGGGCCAGCTCCGTCTGGACCTCGGCAACGATGCGTTCGGCCGGCAGGGTGGCATCGATGGTCATCCCGGCCTCGTCGTCCTCGAGTGGCTCCAGGTCTTCGAACTGCGAGGACACCAGGGAGGCAGGCATGAAGTGCGACGTCCTGCCCGCCACGCGGGAGGTTGCCGCCTCCTGGTCGAGCGTCAGGTGCACGAAGAACGTGTCGGGCCGGGCCACCCGCAGCAGCTCGCGGTAGATGCGTCTGAGGGCGGAGCAGGTGATCACCAGCCCTTCCTCCGCGCCCGCCACCCGCATGCGGCCCGCGATGGCGGCCAGCCACGGACTGCGGCTGCGGTCGTCGAGAGGGGTGCGGTTCTCCATCGACTCCACGTTGCGCCGGGGATGGAAGCCGTCCCCCTCCTCGAACGGCACCCTGAGCGATTCCGCCAGGTACCGGCCCACGGTGGTCTTGCCGCATCCGCTGACCCCCATGACGACGACAGGGGCGCGCCGGGCATGGAACAGGGCGGCCATGGCGTCCTGGAAGCCGGCTCGATAGGCGGCTGGCAGGCCGTTGGCGTTGAACCGGTCCAGGCCCGCCCGCAGCCGGTCGCGTACGTCGGGATCGTGCAGTCGGCCGCTGCGGATCTCCGCGAGGAGAGCCTCCGCGAAGGCCTCCGCCGCCGTGGCCAGGCCCTGGTCGATGGCGTAGGCCAGCCCCATGTGCAGCCACATGGCGATCGGCTCCGGACGGGTGGGATACCTCTGGACGGTGTCGGCGCCGACGACGGCCCGTGTCGGCGTGACCATCGCCTCCTGGTGGGCGCCGGCCCAGTTCCTGTCGATGCGGTGGTTCAGCGCCATGACGACCGGATAGGACAGGCGCATGAACAGCTCGTTGCGCGAGCCGGCGAGGAGAGTCCGGTGGAAGGCCGCGTCCACGTCCCGGAAGCGCTGCCGGATCGCCGCACCCTCCCCGGGCCGCGCGAAGTCCGGGTCCGCGCTCAGGGCGAGGAGCGTGCGGGCTCGGCTGGTCAGATCGTGGCAGATCTCCGCGGACCGGCTGAGGGCGGCCAGCCTGGCCGCGCGGGGTTCGATCACCTCACGCAACTCGGTGAGGGACCGCATCTGGCTGTCGGGGGCCACCTCCAGCCGCCATGCGATCACGTCGGGGTCCAGCAGGTCCCACCGTTCCAGCGCCTGAACGGTGGCCCCGACCCGTGGCTGCAGATCGACCAGGCCTTTCTGGTGCAGCGTCTGCAGGGCCTCGCGGGCCATGGGCCGGGTGATCCCGAACTCATGCATGACGGCGTCCACCGTCAGGTGGTGGTCGCGGGGCTTGCCGCCTTCCACGATCTGGCAGCCCAGCCGCTCCACCACCTTCGCGGTGGAGCCCCGTAACGCGTCCTCGAGACCCTCGGGCAGGTCGACTTTGGGACCAGTCATGGCGCAGATGTTAAGTCACAGGGCCGTACTGGTCAGCCGTCCGAACGCCCCCAACAGGAGCGCGGAATCCTCAAGGGCGCACACCGGAGCGCGTCGGCCGTCGCGCCCGCCCCCTGCGAACCCCACACCCCGACTGATGAGACATCAGAGGCCTTTTCTGACCTAGATCACATGAGTAACGTAGTCACTCATTCGAAATGTTTCGGTGGTGCCGAGGACCGGCCAGGGCGAGTAGGCATGCGCCGTCACCGGGCCGTACCGGCGCTTCGGCAGCTGATGCAGGGCTGCCTCGTCCCCTTCGACGCAGCCGCAGGAGAGCCGTATGCCTGAACAGACCTCGCCCCCGCCGCCGCCGGAGCGGTTGTCACTGCGCTGGGCACTCATCCTCTTAGCCGCGGTGGTGGCGGGACTGCTGGCAGGCCTGCTCACCTACGCCCAGTCACGCAACTGGCCGGCCTCGCTCCTGGCGGCCCTCGGAGCGAGCGGCGCGGCCCTGGTCGGCCTTCCCCCGCTGCTCTGAAACACAGGAACGGTTCACGGGAGGTCGGCGAGAGGGGCGCTCGGTTGCCAGGCGACCGGCATGACGACATCCACACCGTCGCGGCGGGCCAGGGGCAGCAGCCGGCTCATGGTGACGTCGACATCGTCCAGGAAGTAGGGCATGGGCCGCAGCGGCCGGTGGAGGCCTACGAAGAAGTCGTCCCAGTGCACGAGGACGACGCGGCGGGCCCCGGTCGCCACGACGACCTCGTCCCAATAGCCGCGCAGGAACTCGACGGACTGCTTGCCCAGGCCGCCGATGCCCAGATAGACGACGTCGGCGCGCCGGCCTCGCAGGGCACCGGGCCGGAAGTTGGCACTGGCGTGCAGCAACACACGGCCTCTCGGATGGGCGACGAGCACGCTGTACGCCGTACCGGTCCTCCACGCACCGGCGCGCGCCGGTGGGACAAGCGGCTCGTCGACGGTACCGGGCCAGTGGTCATCGGGGCTGTGCACGGAGTCGAGGAAGGTCACGTCGAAACGGCCGTAGGAGAGGGTGTCCCCGTGTGCGACCACGCGCAAGGACGACTCCGGCACTCCCAGGCCTCTGCCGACGTTCGCGGTGGAGTGCGAGCCGACCAGATCCGCGCTGGTCCGCAGTGCCCACACCGGCGCGTCCAGGGCGTGATCGTAATGGGAGTGAGCACAGATCACCGCAGACAGCTTCTTCATCTGCAGTCGGTCGATGGCGGCGCGCACGAGGGAGCGGTCGGGCGCGATCTTTCCGACGGCGACGCGCAGCATCCCGGGCCGGGTGACGAACCCGTCGCTGAGCAGAGTGGTCTGCCCGTCCGACAGGACGACGGAGCTGGTGCCCAGGAAGTGAGCGACCAGCCCTTCGTTGCGCGCCATGACGGGCTGTTTGTACGGCAGGTAGGGCCGCAGACTCGGACGGCCGAGGGGCATTCTCATACAGACATCCTGGCCTGTCGCACGTAGCTGGACGGGGCTGTCGGTCGAGTCCCGCGTACCGTGAAGCGACCGGCCGAGCCCCGCGCCACGACGGCAACCCCGGCCCGGCGGGCCGGCCCTCTCCGATGCCACGACTGGAACAGGAGCACCCCATGCGCCTTTACGCCCAGACCCCGGCACGTCGGAGCCGTCAGGTGCTCGCGGACCTGATCGCCGTGGCGCTGATCGCGGCCGTGGTGAGGTTCGCCCTGATCGTCCACGGCGCGATCATGCGGCTGGCCGAGCCGGGGCGGAAGGCGCGGAGCGCGGGTGACAACCTCGCCTCCGGCCTCGACGACGCCGCCGACGCGGCTTCGAAAGTGCCGTTCGTCGGGGGCTCCCTGAAAAAGCCGCTCCAGTCCGCCGCCGGCGCCGGCACAGGTCTCTCCGATGCCGGACAGTCACTGCAGCACATCGTGGGCCAGGTGGCCACCCTGACCGCACTCGCCCTGATCATCCTGCCAGTGGCCTTCGTACTGGTGCTGTGGCTCCCCCCGCGCCTGCGCTGGATCCGGCGCAGCGCCGCCACGCGACGCCTCCTCGACAACCCCGGGGGCGCCGACCTGCTCGCCCTGCGCGCCCTCACCGGACCGCAGCGCGACCTGGCCGCGGTCTCCACCCCGCCTGGGGGCCTCGCCGACGCCTGGCGGCGCGGGGACCAGCAGGTCATCTCCGACTTGTCCAAGGTCGCACTCGGCCGGGCGGGTCTGCGGCCCTGACGGGCGGAGCGCGGAATCGTCCCGCTGACGGACTCACCCTCGTCAAGTAGTGGAATATTGAACAACCGCGTTCCGTTGTGGCCGTCGAAGGAGGTCACGAGTGGAGACGCAAGGGGAGACCACGTACTACGAGCACGGAACCGCCGCCGAGCGCTGGGAGCGCGCGCAGCTGTTCTTCGCCGCCAAGGACTATGCGAGTGCGGCGCGGGTGCTGGCCGGGCTGGTCGAGGAGGTGCCGGAGCAGACCGGTCCCCGGCTGCTGCTGGCGCGCGCCTACTACCACTCAGCCCAACTGCGGCGAGCCGAGACCGAGTTGCGCATCATCGTCGAGCGCGACCCGGTGGAGCACTACGCACGGCTGATGCTGGGCCGCACGCTTCAGCGGCAGGCCCGGCACCAGGAGGCGGAGCGGCACCTGCGCGTCGCCTCTGCGCTCGCGGGTGACTTCCCACCGGAGCAGGAGTGAGTCGTACGTCCTGGGCCCGGTTCCCTTCGGGGGCCGGGCCCTCGGCATGCCTCCGGGGGCGCGAAGCCCAGGCTCTCGAAGAGGCGCCGGGAGTGGTGGGCGGGCATGGCATTCTGACGCGATGGCACCTTCCCCTGATCACGCACCGCTCGCCGAGCGGGTCGAGGAACTCCTCGCCGCCGGCGGCCCCCTCCCCATCGTCGCCGCCGGACAGCCGGTGCTGCGGCACGGCGCCGAGCCGTACGACGGTCAGCTCGGCCCCGCCCTGCTGGCCCGCTTCATCGAGGCCCTGCGCCTGACCATGCACGCCGCTCCCGGTGTGGGCCTCGCCGCTCCGCAGGTCGGCGTGGGGCTGCGGATCGCGGTCATCGAGGACCCGGCGCCGGTACCCGAGGAGGTCGCCGTGGCCAGGGGCCGCGTCCCGCAGCCGTTCCGGGTCCTGGTCAACCCGGTGTACGAGCCCGTCGGCACCGCCCGCGCCGCGTTCTACGAGGGCTGCCTGAGCGTGCCGGGCTGGCAGGCGGTCGTGGCCCGGCACGCCGAGGTGCGGCTGCGCGGCGAGGACGAACAGGGCCGCACCCTGGACGAGGTGTTCACGGGCTGGCCGGCCCGCATCGTCCAGCACGAGACCGACCACCTCGACGGCACCCTCTACCTCGACCGCGCGGAACCGCGCTCCCTGTCGACCAACGAGGCGGTGGCCGCCCTGTGGGCGCAGCCGACCCCTCGGTCGGCAGCCGAGGCCCTGGGCTTCGAACTTCCCTGACAGCAGGCTCAGTTGTCCCGGTACCCCTCCAGCAGCCGCAGCCACACCTCGCTGAGTGTCGGGTACGACGGGACCGCGTGCCACAGGCGGCTGACCGGGACGCGGCCCGCGACGGCGACCGTGGCGGAGTGGATGAGTTCGCCGACGCCGGGGCCGACGAAGGTGACGCCCCGCAGGATCTCGTCCTCCAGGTCCACGACCATGCGGGCGCGGCCCTTGTAGCCGTCGCCGTACAGGCCCGCCCCGGCGACCGAGGAGAACTCGACGTCGACGGCGCGGACGCGGTGGCCGGCCTGTTCCGCCTCGGCGAGGGAGAGACCGACCGCGGCGGCCTCGGGGTCGGTGAAGACGACCTGGGGGACCGCGTCGTGGTCCGCCGTGGCGGCGTGCGCGCCCCAGGGGTCGTCCAGGAGCGGGGTGCCGGCGGCGCGGGCGGCGATGGCGGCGCCGGCGATCCGGGCCTGGTACTTGCCCTGGTGGGTGAGGAGGGCACGATGGTTGACATCGCCCACCGCGTACAGCCAGTCGGTGCCGGTGACGCGGAGGCTGTCGTCGACGTCCAGCCAGGAGCCGGGTTCCAGGCCGACCGTGTCGAGGCCGATGTCGTCGGTGTGCGGGACGCGGCCGGTGGCGAAGAGGATCTCGTCGGCCTCGATCCGGTCGCCGGTGGCGGTGACGGCGACGACGGTGCCGTTCTCGCGGGTGACGGATTCCACGGACGTGCCGGTGCGGATGTCGACGCCGGCCTCGGTGAGCGCCCCGGCGACCAGTTCCCCGGCGAACGGCTCCATGCGGTTCAGCAGCCCCTTGCCGCGCACCAGCAGGGTGACCCGCGAGCCGAGGGCCTGCCAGGCGGTCGCCATCTCGGTGGCTACGACACCGCCGCCGACGACGATCAGCCGGCCGGGTGCCGCCTTGGCGCTGGTCGCCTCACGGCTGGTCCACGGCGCCACGTCGGCGAGACCGGGGAGGTCGGGCAGCTGGGCTCGGGTGCCGGTGCAGACGGCGACGGCGTGCCGGGCGGTGAGGGTCGTGGCCGTGCCGTCCGGGCCCGTGACGGTGACCGTACGGGGTCCGGCGAGGCGCCCCTGGCCGCGGTACAGGCCGGCACCGGTGCCCTCCAGCCAGGCGACCTGGCCGTCGTCCTTCCAGTGCGAGGTGTACTCGTCGCGGCGGCCGAGGACGGCGGGCGCGTCGAGGGGGCCCTGGACCGCCTGGGCGAGGCCGGGCAGGCGGCGGGCGTCGGCCTGGGCGATGACCGGCCTGAGCAGGGCCTTGCTGGGCATACAGGCCCAGTACGAACACTCTCCGCCGAGCAGTTCGCTCTCCACGACCGCGGTGGTGAGACCGGCGGCGCGGGTGCGGTCGGCGACGTTCTCCCCCACGGGCCCGCCCCCGATCACCACGACGTCGTACGCGATGGATTCCGTTTCCGTCATGGGGTCAGTCTGGTGGGTGGTGTGCGCCCTGGCCACATGGGTACGCGCGCGGAACACAGGCATGCACGTGTGGAATAGGCGGCCCGGCGGCCGTGTTTCCGCCGTCGGCACACCCCCACACCAGGAAGAGGGAATCACGCCATGAGCAGCACCGTGGAGCTGACCAAGGAGAACTTCGACCAGACGGTCACCGAGAACGACTTCGTTCTCATCGACTTCTGGGCGTCCTGGTGCGGGCCGTGCCGCCAGTTCGCGCCGGTGTACGAGAAGGCCGCCGAGGACAACCCGGACCTGGTGTTCGCCAAGGTGGACACCGAGGCCCAGCCGGAGCTGGCCGCGGCCTTCGAGATCCAGTCGATCCCGACGCTGATGATCGTCCGCGACAAGGTCGCCATCTTCGCCCAGCCGGGCGCCCTGCCCGAGGCCGCTCTCGCGGACGTCATCGGGCAGGCGCGGAAGCTGGACATGGACGAGGTGCGCAAGAGCATCGCCGCCCAGGAGGGCACCGCCGGCCAGTAGTCCGTGCGCGGCGTCCGTCGCCGCGTTCGGCCGTCCAGCGCGGTGCGGTCTCCCGGCGGCCGGCGGGCTCCGGCGCAGCCGGCCGGCGCTGGACCACCGAGGCCAGGTCAGCCGGCTCGCGCTGGACCACCGAGGTCAGCCGGCTCGCGCTGGACCACCGAGGTCAGCTGGACTCGCGCTGGACCACCGAGGCCCCGAGCACCCTGTGCACCTCCGGCTCGCCGCCGGGGTCGCGCACCGCGCGGTCGACCAGTTCGGCGAGGTCGCGGCCGGAGGGCAGCTCGATGTGGACCGTGCTGAGCCGGGGCCGCAGCAGCCGGCCCAGCATCAGGTCGTCGGCACCGATCAGGGCCACGTCCTGGGGGACGCGCACACCCTCGTCCTGGAGCGCGCGCATCAGCAGCATCGCGTACTCGTCGTTGTAGGCGAACACCGCGTCCAGATCCAACTCCCCCCAGCGGGCGGCGAGTCGGGCGGCGGCCTGCTCCGTGTACGCGATCGGCAACTCCGTCACGGCCGCGTCGGTGCCGTGCAGGGCCTGGCGTACGCCCGCGAGCCGGGGCCGTGAGTACGGCTCCAGGCCCGACTCCTCGGGTACGACGACGCCGATCCGGCGCCGGCCACGTTCGTACAGATGGGCGCCCGCGCAGTGGCCCACGGTGGCGTGGTCCATCAGCAGGGCGTGCGCGCCGTCGACGCGCTCGGGACCGAGGGTGACCACGGTCCGGGCGCCGGACCGCTTGAGGACCTGGACTCCCTGCGGGCCCAGGTCCGAGCCCGGCACCAGCACCGCGACCGGCCGCAACTCGGCCCAGGCGCGGGCGGCTTCGTCGCCCCGCAGCCCGACACTGCCGTACTGCACGACGGTGTAGTCGAGACGGCCGAGCGCCCACTGGAGTTCGTTGAGGAAGCTGCTGTAGAGCGGGCCCACCGGGATCGCCGGGGCGGGCATGAGGACCATGCGACTGTGTCCGGCGCGCAGGCTGCGGGCGGCTGCGTGCGGCACGTATCCCAGTTCCCGCGCGGCCTCGTGGACGCGTCGGCGCGTCGGTTCGCTGATCCGTACGGCGCTGGTGTTGTTGAGGACGTAGGACACGGTCGCGCGCGAGACGCCGGCCAGGCGGGCCACGTCGGCACTCGTGGGCGTGTTCGGTATCTGCACCATGACAGACCGCATCTTGGCAGAGGGGTGGAGGCCGGGATCAGGCGGGGCAACGTGGTTCGTCGTTCGACGAATCCGGCTTTCACGTACTCGCTGAAGGAGTTCGACGGCTGGGACGAGCGCCTGCGGGCGCTGGTCGCGGACGCGGACGCGGACGGGGCGCTCGTGCCCCGGCGGATCCACGCCCTGCCGGTCGGCCACCGCTGGGACCGGGTCCCCGGCGTCACACTGCTCGGGGACGCCGCGCACCTGATGCCGCCGTTCGCCGGCGAGGGCGCCAACCTGGCGCCGGCCGACGGCGCCGGGCTGGGGCTCGCGCCGGCCGCGCACCCCGGGGACACCCGAGGCCGCGCCGGCCGCCTACGAGGCAGCGATGTTCCCGCGCCGAGGCGTCGGCGGCGGCATCGGCGCACAGCACGGCCCTGCTGTTCCGCCCGGACGCACCGCAGGGCCTCCTCGCCATGTTCACCGGCCACCTGACCTGAGGCCTCAACGCGCGACCCAGCCGGTCGGCGGCCACGCCGACCAGCGGCCACAGCGGGTTGTTCAGCCGACCAACGGGCATGGCGGGCGGTCCAGCAGGCCAGTGGCCCCAGCCGGGCAGCCGTCCAGCCGGCGAGGGGCCACAGCGGGGCAGCCGTCCAGCCGACGAGAGGCCGACCGGGGCAGTCCGGCCGCCGTGGGGGCACAGTGCGGTCGTCCAGCCGGTCGGCAAGCCCCGGCGGGCCGTCCGGCCGGCCCGCGGTCTCAGTGGGGTGGCTCCGTGTGGGTGATGCGGGCGACCAGGTCGATCCAGGCGGTCTCCAGCCGTTCCATCGGCATGCCGCACTGGCGGGTCAGATGGTGGATCAGGGCCGGGTCGAGCGAGGCCATCAGCGTGTGGGACAGCAGCTCGCAGTCGGCGTCCGGCACGATCCGCCGCAGCAGCATCGTGACGTGGGTGCGCAGCGCCCCGAGGGCGGGGTGGGAGAAGCGGCGGTCCGGCTCCGGCTGGGCGGCCAGCTGCAGATCCAGCTGCTCCGCGGAGCGGTACAGCACCGCCACTCCGAACGCCCGCAGCCGCGCGAGGGGCGGCGCCCCGGGGCCCAGCGGCGGCGGCCCGCTCATGAAGTCGGCCTGCAGCTGCCGGCCCGAGTGGTCGAGCAGCGCCATCAGCAGCCCCGTGCGGTCGCCGAAGCGGCGGAAGACCGTGCCCTTGCCCACCTGGGCAGCGGCGGCCACCGCCTCCATGGTGACCCCGGCCACGCCGTGCTCCGCGATGAGGCGGGCGGCGGCCTCCAGCAGCCGGGCCCGGTTGCGGGCCGCGTCGGCGCGCAGGCACGGTTCCTCGGGGGCCGGGCCGACGTTGAGCAACGAGGGCGTGTCGAGGGGCTCCTGAGGTTGGGGGAAGGGCGGCAGGGCGCTGGACATGAAGCCAGCGTAAAGCATCGGGAACAAAACTGGACCACGGTCCGGTTAAGGTGATAGACACTGAACCGGACCCCGGTCCGGATCGTAAACAGCGATGGTTTCAGCCCCTTGGAGTTCCCATGTCCGTTCGTATCCTCGCGCTCGTCGGCAGCCTCCGCGCCGGTTCGCACAACCGCCAGCTCGCCGAGGCCGCCGTGAAGCTCGCGCCCGAGGGCGCCGAGGTCGAGCTGTTCGAGGGCCTGGCCGACATCCCGTTCTACAACGAGGACATCGACGTCGAGGGCAGTGTCCCGGCCGCCGCCGCCAAGCTTCGCGCGGCCGCGCAGGCCGCCGACGCGTTCCTGCTCTTCTCCCCCGAGTACAACGGCACCATCCCGGCCGTCCTGAAGAACGCCATCGACTGGCTGTCCCGTCCGTACGGCGCCGGCGCCTTCGGCGGCAAGCCCGTCGCCGTCGTCGGCACCGCCTTCGGTCAGTACGGCGGCGTGTGGGCGCAGGACGAGACCCGCAAGGCCGTGGGCATCGCCGGCGGCAAGGTGATCGAGGACATCAAGCTGTCCATCCCCGGCTCCGTGACCCGCTTCGCCGAGACCCACCCGGTCGACGACGCCGAGGTCGCCGCCCAGCTGACCGATGTCGTGGCGCGGCTGCACGGCAACGTGGGCGAGGTCGCGGCCGCCTGAGCCGTACGTCTCCCGCACGGGGCCGGAACTGAGCGCGGCTCCGGCCCCGTGCGCATCGCTGACGAGAGCAACTGTCGGAGACATGCGGCGGGACACCTGCGGACGGCCGCGGACGCCCCACCGGCGGACGGCCGTGGACGCCGGTCAGCCCGAAACCAGCCGGTCGGCCAGCGCACTGCGCCGGTAGAGCACCCGCCGTCCGTCACGGGCGCGGGTCACCAGGCCGGTGGCGTCCAGCACCCTCAGCTGCTGGGAGACGGCGCTCGGTGTCACGCCGAGCCGGCGGGCGAGCTCGACGGTGGGCAGGGGTTCGGCGAGCAGGCGCAGCAGGGTCGTCCGGGGCGCGCCGAGCAGCGCGGTGAGCGCGGAGGCGTCGGGCGGGGGTTCCGGCTCCCACAGGGTCGCGATGCCCCGGCCGGGATAGGCGAGCATCGGCGGTGCCTCGGCGCTGATCGGGGGCGCCGGCTTGTGCGCGAACACCGACGGCACCAGCCGCAGCCCCCGCCCGCTCCCCTCGACCTCGTGCCGCCCGATCATCTTGGCGACGGTCAGCACGCCGTTCCGCCACCCCAGGTTCGGGTGCAGGCCGGCGAGGAGCGCTCCGGCGCCGCCGGTGGCCAGCTGTCCCGCCCGGTGCGTGATGTCGGCCTCCAGGACGAGCCGGATCCGGGCCCAGTGCGGCAGCAGGGCGGTCTCCCAGTACCGGCGCAGCGACGCGCAGAGTGCGTCGAGGAGTTCCAGGACGGGTCCGTCACCGGGCGCGGCGGCCTGCCGCAGGGCTCCGGGGAGCGGGCGGGGTGCGTGCGCGGCGCGCAGGTCGTGCCGTACGACCTCCGGGGGTGTGGCCCGTACGGTGGCCAGCTGTTCGTCGAGCGTCGGCGCGTGGTGGACGGGCCGGGGCGTCAGGAAGTCCGGCAGCGCGAGGGTGGCACCGACCAGGGCCGACAGCAGGGGCAGGTCGGCGGGGGCCAAGGCGTCGAGCGCGGCCCGGCGCCATGCGCCGTGCAGGGGGTGCAGGGCGGGGGCGCGCAGGACGCGCAGGCTCTCCATCAGTTCGCCCAGCGGGGAGATCGCGAACCGGGTGTCGGCGAGGTCGTCGACACCGAGCAGGAAGCTGATCATTTAGCCCCCGCCTACATCCTTTGCCAACCGCCCGCGCGGGCCGTGGACTTCGGCTCATGACGGATCAGAACACCGGGCAGCGTACCGCGCCCCGGCCGGGGCCCTCCCGGCTCGTCGCGCTGCTGGCCCTGGCCTGCGGGGTGGCGGTCGGCAACGTCTACTTCCCGCAGGCGATCGCCCCCCTCGTGGCAACCGGCCTCGGCGTCTCCCCCGGCGCGGCGGCAGGCGTGGTGACCGCGACCCAGTTCGGCTACGCGGCGGGCATCTTCCTGTTGGTCCCGCTCGGTGACCGGCTGCCGCCCCGCCCGCTGCTGGTCGCCCTGCTCACGCTCACCGCACTGGGCCTGTGCGCCGCGGCCGCCGCGCCGGAGCTGCCACCGCTGCTCGCGGCGAGCGCCCTGGCCGGGGCGACCACGGTGGTCGCCCCACTGGCCGGGCCACTGGCGGCCGGGCTGGTGCCCGAGGGGCGGCGGGGGGCGGTCGGCGGCACGCTGCTGAGCGGGTCCCTCGCGGGCATGCTGCTGTCCCGCACGGCGGGCGGCGCCCTGGGCGACCGGCTGGGCTGGCGGGCGCCGTACGTCGTGGCGGCCCTGCTCACCCTGGCGGTCGCGGTGCTCCTGGCCCGCGCCCTCCCGGACGTGGCCCCGGCGTCCCGGCAGCGTTATCCGCGCCTGCTGGCCGATGCCGTCCGACTGCTGCGCACGGAACCGGCCCTGCGCCGCTCCTCCTTCTTCCAGGCGACCGTGTTCGCCGGTTTCTCCGCGGTGTGGACCGGGGTGGCGCTGCTGCTGACGGGCCCGGTGTACGGGCTGGACTCGGCCGCGGTCGGGCTGCTGGCGCTGGTCAACGCGGCCACCATGCTCGTCACGCCGTTCGGGGGCCGGCTGGTGGACCGGCGGGGCGCCGCCGCGGTGAACCACGTCTGCTTCCTCCTCGTCCTCGCCTCCGCCGCGGTCCTCGCCCTCGGTGGCCTCGGCGGCACCGCCGGCCTGCTGTCCCTCGTGGCCGGCACGTTGGTGCTGGACGTCGGCATGCAGTCCGGCATGGTCGCCAACCAGGTGCGGATCTACGCCCTGGGCGCGGACGTGCGCAGCCGCCTCAACACCGCGTACATGACGTGCGCCTACCTGGGCGGCAGCCTCGGTTCCTGGCTCGGTGCCCGGGCCTACGCGCGCTGCGGCTGGGTGGGCGTGTGCGGTCTGGTCGCCGTGCTGACCGCGCTGGGCCTGGCGCGTCACCTGACGGCGCGGGGCCGCCCGGCGGACGGCTGCCGTGCCCGCGGGCTCCCGCCCCGGGACACCGACGGCGACCCGGCGGCCGGAACCGCCGGAGCGGCCGGCCCCGGCCGCCACGGGGCGGGCGACGGTCGACACCGGACGGTACGACCGTAGCCACCGCGCCTCTCGTTCCGCGTGTCGCCGCCGCGGACCACGCGCCACGGGGTAGGCGACGCATGGCCGCCCCTGTCCGCTCCGGCGTATCGCCGGAGCGGACTCCGAGTCACCTGAGGAGAAGCCATGCCCCTGGTCCCGCCGCCGTTCGATCCGGAACTCGCCGCCAGGCTGGAGCTGATCAAGGACGTGACCACGCCCGGCTTCACGCTGGACGACCTGGACGCCGCCCGGCAGGCCACCGGCCCGGAGCTGCTCGGGTTGCTGGACCTCACCCAGGACGGCGCCTTCGAGGTGGAGGACCGAGCGGTACCCGGCCCCGAGGGCGCCCCGGACATCTCCCTCCTCCTCTGCCGTCCCGCGTCCACGACGCTCACGACCCCGCTGCCGGTGATCTACCACGTGCACGGCGGCGGCATGATGACCGGGACCAACCGGGCCGGCGTGACCGAGGCCCTGACCTGGGCGCGCGACCTGGGCGCGGTCGTGGTGTCGGTGGAGTACCGGCTCGCCCCCGAACACCCGCACCCCGCGCCCGTCGAGGACGTGTACGCCGGGCTGCTGTGGACCGCCGGGCACGCGAAGGAGATCGGCGGCGACCCGGACCGGATCGTCGTCGCGGGCGCCAGCTCCGGTGGCGGCCTCACCGCGGCGCTGGCCCTGCTCACCCGGGACCGGCAGGGCCCGCGGCCGCTCGGCCAGCTGCTGATGTACCCGATGCTGGACGACCGCAACGACACCGTCTCCGGCCACCAGATGGCGGGTCTCGGCGTCTGGGACCGCACCGCCAACGAGACCGCCTGGACGGCACTGCTCGGCGAC
Organism: Streptomyces sp. NPDC045022; assembly: GCF_056432605.1. Classification (NCBI taxonomy): domain Bacteria; kingdom Bacillati; phylum Actinomycetota; class Actinomycetes; order Kitasatosporales; family Streptomycetaceae; genus Streptomyces; species Streptomyces sp. NPDC045022. The sequence continues at coordinate 126,501 of NZ_JBWKIR010000013.1, read as the reverse complement.
CGCCGCGGTGGCCCCGGCGTCTCGCCGTACGCCGCCCCCGCCCGCGCCACCGACCTGTCCGGCCTGCCCCCGGCCTTCCTCGACGTCGGCTCCGCGGAGACCTTCCGGGACGAGGTGGTCGCCTACGCCACCCGCATCTGGCAGGCCGGCGGCGCGGCCGAACTCCACGTCTGGCCGGGCGGCTTCCACGGCTTCGACGCGCTGGTCCCCGAGGCGGCCCTGTCCCGGTCGGCCCGGGCGGCCCGAGTGGCGTGGCTGCGGCGGCTGCTCGCCCGCTGACGTCACCCGGACGGGCGATCGGGGCGGTTCGACCGGCGTGTCAGGCGGTGAGTGTCCGGCGCGCACCATGCCTCCTCCGAGTCACTTCGGATATGTGCGGACCGGCCGGCCGGCGACTCGTACCCCACCGTGACGGCCACACGGGGTCCGCGGGCACGGGGGCGTCGATGGACACGGTGCCCGCGGCCGCGGTTCCCCCAGCGGGGCTCGGGGGCGTCCGCCGGGCCGCCGACGTGGTCGAGCGGGGTCGAGCGGCCGGCGAGCGGCAGGGCCGTCAAGGTCCCGGGCGTCGCGTCGACCGCCACCCGATACCGATGACACCCGTGCGGAAACCGTAGGCGTGTCCGCGACATGACGTTACCGTTCGGTAGACATCGTGCCCGGAGCCTCCCGGAGGTGCTCCCCCCATGACACCCGACCGTGCCGCAGGCCTCAACGAAAGCCGACGTGCCCTCGCCGACGGGGAGGTGACGTCCCGCGCGCTGGTCGAACAGGCCCTGGCCCGGATCGAGGCCACGCAGCCGACGCTGAACGCCTTCCGTATCGTGCGCGCCGAGGCCGCGCTCGCCGAAGCGGACGCCGCCGACCGCGAGTTGGCCGCAGGAGTGCGCCGCCCGCTGCTCGGGGTGCCGGTGGCGGTCAAGGACGACATGGACGTGGCGGGCGAGCCGACCGCGTTCGGCTGCCGGGGCGACTTCCCGCCGGTGGCCGCGGACGGGGAGGCGGTACGGCGGCTGCGCGCGGCCGGTGCCGTGATCGTCGGCAAGACGAACACCTGTGAGCTGGGGCAGTGGCCGTTCACCGAGGGCCCGGCGTTCGGCGAGACCCGCAACCCGTGGCATCCCGCGCACACACCCGGTGGCTCCTCGGGCGGTTCGGCCGCCGCCGTCGCCGCCGGACTCGTCCCGGCCGCGCTCGGCTCCGACGGCGCCGGTTCGGTGCGCATCCCGGCCGCCTGGACCCATCTGATCGGCATCAAGCCGCAGCGCGGCCGCATCTCGACCTGGCCCCGCGGCGAGTCCTTCCACGGGATCACGGTCAACGGCACCCTCGCCCGAACGGTCGCCGACGCGGCCCTGCTGCTGGACGCGGCGAGCGGCAACCACGACCGGGACCCGCACCGGCCGCCCGCGCTGACGGTGGCGGACGCCGTCGGCCGCGACCCGGGCCGGCTGCGCATCGCCCTGTCCCTGAAGCCGCCGTTCACCGCCGTACCCGCCCGCCTGGATCCGGCGCTCCGCGCCCGGGTCGTCGAACTCGCCGGGAAACTCGCGGCGCTGGGCCACGAGGTGGAGGAGGCCGATCCGCCGTACGGCCAGATCGGGCTGACCTTCGTGCCACGCGCCACCGCCGGGATCGCCGAGCGGGTCCGCGACGCCCCCGACCCCGCGCTGCTCGACCCGCGCACCCGGGGCTCGGCCCGGCTGGGCCGGCTGCTCGGCGGGGCGCCGCTCAGGGCGGCCCGGCGCGCGGAGGCCGTACTGCACCGGCGGATCGGCGCGTTCTTCCAGTCGTACGACGTGATCCTCGCGCCGACCACGGCCGCTCCACCGCCCCGGATCGGTGCCCTGTACCGGCTGAGCGGGTTCGCAACGGACCGCGCGATCATCGCCGCGTGCCCGTACGCCTGGCCCTGGAACGTGCTGGGCTGGCCGGGCGTGAACGTGCCCGCCGGGTTCGTGGACGGCGGCCTCCCGGTCGGTGCCCAGTTGCTCGGTCCGGCCGGCAGCGAGCCCCTGCTGGTGTCCGTCGCCGCCCAGTTGGAGGCGGAGCTGCGCTGGCACGAGAGGTGGCCGCCGCAGCGGACGGAAGCCGGCTCACCGGCCGGGTGACGGCGTTCCGCCCGTACCCTGTGCCCATGGGCGACGCGTCGATGGTCGGGCTGATGGGGCGAGTGACGGGAACGGTCGGGCCCGGGCTGGTCGGCGAGGTGATCGTGGGGGTGCGTGGTGGCGCCGAGCACTTCCTCGCCCACCCGGCCGACGGCACTGGGCGGATCGAACCGGGCACGGTGGTGATGGTGGTGGAATACCTGCCGCCGCGAACCGTCTACGTCACGGCGGCGTACGGGAGCTGACCGGGCACCGGGTGAGCACGCCGCGCCCCGGGTGAGGGCGGCAGGCGTCAAGATTGCAACAAGGATTCACCGGCGGCTTCTCGGGGCGTCCCGGCAGGCGCACACTCCCTTCGTTCGGTGCCGAAAGGGCACCATGCAAAGGGGGCGTATGCCGATGGTTGTCGGCGTCGTAGCGGGGGCGGTCGTCGTTGCCGTCCTCGTGTTGATCGGTCTGTTCAAGATGATGTGGCGCGTGGCCGAGCCCAACGAGGCACTCATCATCTCCGGATCCAAGCACCGCACCGAAGGCCTCGAGGAGGGCATGGGATTCCGCATCGTCACCGGGCGCGGCACGCTGGTGCTGCCCGGTGTGCAGGCGGTGCGCAAGCTCTCGCTCGACCTGAACGAGACCGAGCTGCACGTGGACTGCGCCACGCACCAGGGCATTCCGCTCAAGGTGCGGGGTGTGGTCATCTTCAAGGTGGGCGACGACTTCGTGTCGATCGCGAACGCTGCCCGCCGCTTCCTGGACCAGCAGAAGCTGATGGCGGAGCGGGTGCACAACGTCTTCGCCGGTCATCTGCGGTCCATCGTGGGCGGGCTGACGGTCGAGGACATGATCCGCGACCGGGAGAAGCTGACCGGGCAGACCCGGGCGGCCTGCGGCACGGAGATGGAGAAGCTCGGCCTGATCGTGGACTCGCTGCAGATCCACGAGATCGAGGACCCGACCGGTTACATCCAGAACCTGGCGATGCCGCACGCGGCGGCCGTGCAGCGGGACGCGCGCATCGCGCAGGCGGAGGCCAACCGGCTGGCCACGGAGGCCGAGCAGCAGTCGTTCGCGCGGATGGCGGAGGCCACCCGGGACAGCGAGATCCTCCAGGCCGGCTACCAGGCCGAGCGGGACAAGGCGGCGTCCAAGGCCCAGCAGGCCGGACCGCTCGCCGCGGCTGCGGCCCGGCAGGAGGTCGTCGTCCAGGAGACGCGGGTGGCCGAGCTGGAGGCGCACCGGCGTGAGCAGCAGCTCCAGGCGGACGTCCGCAAGCCGGCGGACGCGAAGGCGTACGAGAAGCGGACGCTGGCCGAGGCCGAGCGTGATGTGCGGATCTCGGCGGCCGAGGCCAAGGCGAAGGAGACGGAGCTGGCGGCCGCCGCCGAGGCGACCCGGGTGAAGGCCGCCGCGGCCGCCGAGGCGGAGGCGACCAAGAGCCGCGGTGCGGCGACCGCCGACGCCACCCGGGCCACCGGTGAGGCCGAGGCCGCCGCCGCGCAGGCGAAGGGTCTGGCGCAGGCCGAGGCGACCAAGGCCCAGGGGCTGGCCGAGGCGGAGGCCATCAAGGCCCGCGCCGCCGCACTCGCCGAGAACCAGGAGGCGGTCGTCGCCCAGCAACTCGCCGAGAAGTGGCCGGAGATCGTCCAGGCGGGCGCGTCCGCGTTCGGCAACGTGGACAACATGGTGCTGCTCAACGGAGCCGAGGGCATGGGCGAGTTGTTCGCCAAGGCGCTCACCATGGGCGGCACGGGCCTGGGCCTCGCCCGCAAGCTGCTCGCCACGATGGGCGACAACGGGCAGCCGGTGAACGGTACTCCACCCTCGCTGAACGGGGTGGTGACGCCTCCGCCGCAGAAGGTGCCCGTGGAGCAGGAGGGCTGAGAAGGGAGTGTGCCTCGCGGCCGGGGTCCCTTACCGGGGCCCCGGCCGTGCGTGTCGACGAGCCGTTGGACACCCGCCGGGGTCGGCGGGCCGGGGGTCGCCTCGGTTCAGGGGGCCGTTCAGGCGGTTCAGGGGTCGTTCAGGCGGTTCAGGATCGTTCGAGCGGTTCAGGATCGTTCGAGCGGCTCAGGGCCCTTCAAGCGGTCGGTGGCCGTCTCGGCCAAGTACGCGACGCAGGAGTCCGGTTCGGCGAACGGCTCCAGTCCGGTGGCCGTCAGCGGCGCGCCCATCCGCTCCAACGCGCCCTGCATCAGGCCGAGATGCAGCGGACACACCAACCGGCCGTGTTCCTCGGCGAGTTCCAGGAACGGGCAGTGCCGCAGCCGGATCCGCTCCGGTGCCCGGCCGGCTTCGTCCCCACCGTCCCCACCTTCCGGCCGCGCTTCCCCTCCCGTCGCCCGCGCTCGGCCTGTCTCCGGCCGCGGTGCGAAGCCCAGGTCGTCCAGCAGTGCGACCAGTCCGGACACCGAGCGCTCGACCGACGGCCGCTCGACCGGAGCCGGCGGGTCGACCAGGGAACGGCCCCACGCGCGGCCCGTCTCCATCGCCTCCTCGCGTGCCTCGGCCGGGTCGGCGGAGGCCCACCGGCCGAGCAGGACACGGGCGAGGAACCGGTAGTCGCGCACGCCACCGCGGTCCATGCCGGGGCGCGAGGTGTAGATGGTCCGGGGCCGGCCCGGCTTGGAGGACGCCTCTGCCCGGCGCTCGGCCAGGCCCTCCGACACCAGGGCGTCCAGGTGGAACCGCACGGTGTTGGGATGCACGCCCATCCGGTCGGCCGTCTCCGCGACGCCGAGCGGCGACCCCGCGGCGCGCAGTACGTCCAGCACCTCTCGGCGACGGGGGCTCTCCCGCGTCGTCATCCCTTGGACACCCCTCTCCACCTGCGCTTATTTCTTACGAATCCTACATGTATTAAATGTAGGATGAGTAGGGACAACTGCGGGCAGGGAAAACAGCGGAGTCGAGGGGAACACCAGATGACGTCGCCGTCGGCGATCGACAGCGGGCCGGCCGAGTGCACGGCGGGTCCTCGCGTGCTGTGTGACACCCGGGCCCTGGCGCAGGCGCCGCCCGCTCCGGCCGGGGTGCTGTGGAAGCTGGCCGAGAGCGGACGCCAACTGGACGCCAATGTGGTCCGGCTCGCCCCGGGCGCACAGATCACGCCCCACACCGAGTCGCAGCTGGACGTCATGCTCGTCGTCGTCGCCGGAACGGGAGTGCTCGGCGGGGACGCCTCCGCCGATCCGCAGCCGCTCACCGAGGGCGCCCTGGCCTGGCTGCCGCACGGTGCCACGCGCGGCATCACCGCCGGGGAGACCGGCCTGACGTATCTGACCGTCCACCCCCGCCGGCCCGGCATGCGGATCGGCTCCCGCCCCGGCACACCCCCGGCCCCGCCCACCGGCACCTCCTCCGTCTCGCACACCGGTGCCTCACCGGCGTAACCTCCTGACGACGGGCGCCCGTTGCGCACGGGGAGCGGACCGCTAGGGTGCCCCCGTGAGCACGTTTACCGATGAGAACGTCCCCGGCCGGTACGGCCCCCGCGCCACCACCGAGGCCGACCCGCGCGAGGCCGGCCCGGTGCGCACCGAGTACTCCCCCGCCCACGACGGCGATCCGGACCCCGGGGAGATCGTGTGGACCTGGGTGCCGTTCGAGGAGAACGACGGCCGGGGCAAGGACCGCCCGGTCCTGGTCGTGGCCCGGGAGGCGGCGGGGACGTTCCTCGCCGTGCAGCTCTCCAGCAAGCGGCACGACGGCGACCGGGAGTGGGTGGCGATCGGCAGCGGGCCGTGGGACCGGTCCGGGCGAGACTCGTGGGTGGACGTGGACCGCGTGCTGCGGCTGCACGAGGAGGGCATGCGCCGCGAGGCGTGCGCGCTGGACCGGATGCGCTTCGACCTGGTCCGCCGGCGACTCCACGAGCGCTACGGCTGGAGCTGACGGGCGGGCCGCGACAGGCCCGCCGAGGGCGGGAGCCGATCACCCCCGCGCCACGGACCGCGCTACGCGAACGCCCGCACGAAAGCCTCTCGCACGACCGCTCCGGGTGTCCGGTCCAGTACGCCGAAGACCACGTGGCCGAAGGACCGGGCGAACCGGCCGTCGGGCCCGAGCAGCGTCCGGAACGCGTCCGCGACCTGCGCCGGATCGTTCTGGAAGACCCCGCAGCCCCAGGCGCCGAGCACCAGTCGCCGGTAGCCGTGTGCCACGGCCGTCTCCAGGACCCGTTCGGCTCGCCGCGCCAGTGCGCCCGGCAGTTCGGCGGCGCGTTCCGGCACGGTACGCCGTACGACACCCGCGTTGGGCGCGGCGGCGGTCAGGAAGCCCGCGAGGTACGGCTCCGCGAGCAGCCGGCCCCGGTCGTCACGGAAGACGGGCACGGCCGGTGAGTGGATCACCCGGTCCGTGTAGAAGGGGTCGCGGTCGGCGCGGTGGTGGTCGTAGAAGGCGCGGGCCGCCAGCAGGCAGGTGTGCAGCGCGGAGGCGCGGCACAGGGCCTCTTCCTGGGCCTGCGCGCCGTTGAGATAGCCGCCGCCCGGGTTCCGGGCCGAGGCGAAGTTCAGTACGGCGACCGGTGCGCCGGCCAGTCGGCGGGCCGCCTCCAGACTGCTCTCGCCGGTCACCTCCAGGACGGGGCCGCCCGTGAGGACCGCATCGGCTTCGGTGACCGGGTGGGCCTCGCCGGCCGTCCCGGCCCCGATCGCCGGCGGGACCGGTACCGGTGCGGGTCCGAACATCCGCGTGCCCGCCCGCGCCGCCGCGATCGCCGTCGCGACGGACACCTCCCGGCCGTCCGGCGCGCGGTACCCGCCGGCCGCCACTATGCGTTCCGTCTCCGCGGCGATCCCGCGCAGGCGCGCGCTCATGGCGCCACCCCCGTGGGCGCCATGACCACGGCCTGCGCGGTCTCCCCCGTCGTGCTCACACAGGCATCCTGGGTGATGCTGGTGATGCGGTGCAACGGAGTTTCCCGCCCGCGGAACGGTCCGGAAACACACACGGAAACGGAGATGACTGATCCGGAACGTCCGGCAGGGCGCCCTTGTGCGAAGGGGCTCGAGGGTTTTGGGTGGAGCGAGCGGCCGCCCGGTCCCTGACGGAAGGGGCCGGGGGCATGGTGGAATCTCAGGAGGATCCCGACATGTCCGATTCACCGGGCGACGGTGGTGACTGTACCGAGCACCGCGTCGCCGTTACCGAACCCGAGGTGGAGGCCCTGGTCAAGGGCATCTGCTTCAAGACCGGACCACCCCGCGCGGTCGGCGTGGAGCTGGAATGGCTCGTCCATGAGCTGCGGCAGCCGCAGCTCACCGTGACACCCGAACGGCTCGAAACGGCCTACGCCACGTTGCGGGCCGTGTCCCTGGGGTCGGCGCTCACCGTCGAACCCGGCGGTCAGCTGGAGCTGAGCTCGCCGCCCGCCGCCTCCCTGATGGAGTGCATCGGCACCGTCTCCGCCGACCTGGACGCCGTCCGTGCCGTCCTGGCCGAGGACGGTCTCGGTCTCGTCGGCATCGGCCACGACCCCTGGCACGCACCCCGCAGGTTCCTGCGCGAACCGCGCTACGACGCCATGGAGGCCTGCCTGGACCGTACCGGTCCGGCCGGCCGGCACATGATGTGTGCTTCGGCCTCCGTCCAGGTCTGCGTGGACGCCGGCCAGGAGGAGCCCGGCCCGCTGGGGCACGGTCGGCGCTGGTGGCTGGCCCACCAGCTGGGCGCGGTCCTGGTGGCCGCGTTCGCCAACTCCCCGCTGATCGGGCAGCGGCCCACGGGCTGGATGTCGACCCGGCAGCTGAAGTGGATGGAGATCGGCGCCGGCCGGGCGGGCGGTCCCCCGCTGACCGGCGATCCACGGGCCGTGTGGACGCGGCATGTACTGGACTCGCCGGTGATGTGCGTCCGCCGGGACAGCGGGCCGTGGGACGTGCCGGACGGGCTCACATTCCGGGAGTGGATCCGCTCCCGCTCCCCTCGGCCGCCCACCCGGGCTGACCTCGACTATCACCTGACGACCCTGTTCCCACCGGTCCGGCCGCGCGGCCACCTGGAGCTGCGGATGATCGACGCGCAGCCCGGCGAGGACGGGTGGATCGTGCCGCTCGCGGTGACGACGGCGCTGTTCGACGATCCGCAGGCCGCCGAGACCGCGTACCGGATCGTGAAGCCCCTCGCCGAGCGGGCGCTGAACCTGCCCGCCCCGCACAACCCGCTGTGGTGCGACGCGGCCCGGTGGGGGCTCGCCGACCCGGAGCTGCGCGAAGCGGCCACCGCGTGTTTCACGGCGGCCCTGGAGGCCCTGCCCCGGCTCGGCGCGACCACCCGGGTCACGGATGCCGTGGCGGCCCACCTGGACCGCTACGTCACCCGGGGCCGCTGCCCGGCCGACGACCTGCTGGACCGGCTGCGCGACCCGGAGCCGGCCCGGTTCCGGCCCGGCCCCATCGGGGGCATGCCCACCATCAACGGGAGGAAGGACATCCGTACATGACCGCCCCCGAGACCGGCAGCACGACCGGCACGACGACCGTCGAGACCGACAGCACGACCGCCGAGGCCCTGCGCGAGCGCGCGCTGGCCTCGCTCACCACCGCGCGTGACCGCACCACCCTGCTGACCACCTGCGTCGAGGAACCCGACCTCACCGCCCAGCACTCCCCGCTGATGTCGCCGCTGGTGTGGGACCTCGCCCACATCGGCAACCAGGAGGAGCTGTGGTTGCTGCGGGCGGTCGGCGGCCGGGAGGCGATGCGGCCCGAGATCGACACCCTGTACGACGCCTTCGAGCACCCGCGTGCCGAGCGGCCCTCGCTGCCGCTGCTGCCGCCCGTCGAAGCCCGGCAGTACGCTGCCGAGGTCCGCGGCAGGGTCATGGATCTGCTGGAGGGCGCGGACTTCCACGGCACCCGGCTGACCGAGGCCGGTTTCGTCTTCGGGATGATCGCCCAGCACGAACAGCAGCACGACGAGACCATGCTGATCACCCATCAGCTCCGGAAGGGACCTCAGGCCCTGACCGCGCCGGACCCGGAACCGGCCCCGCTGTTCACCGGACCGGCCGAGGTCCTCGTCCCCGGCGGCCCGTTCACGATGGGCACCTCCGCCGAACCGTGGGCGCTGGACAACGAACGCCCGGCGCACCCGCGGGAGGTGGCACCGTTCTGGATCGACACGACACCGGTGACGAACGGGGCGTACCAGGCGTTCATCGAGGACGGCGGCTACGACACCCAGCGCTGGTGGAGCCCGCGGGGCTGGGCGCACATCAGGCAGCACTCCATCACGGCCCCGCTGTTCTGGCGCCGGGACGGCGGTCAGTGGCTCAGACGGCGGTTCGGGACCACGGAGGCGGTCCCGGCCGAGGAGCCGGTGCTGCACGTGTGCTGGTACGAGGCCGACGCCTATGCCCGCTGGGCCGGGCGCCGGCTGCCCACCGAGGCGGAGTGGGAGAAGGCGGCGCGCTTCGACCCGGCCACCGGCCGCTCGCGGCGTTACCCGTGGGGCGACGCCGACCCGGGGCCCGAGCACGCCAACCTGGGCCAGCGGCATCTGCGGCCCGCGCCCGCCGGGAGCTATCCGGCCGGTGCGTCGCCGCTGGGCGTACGGCAGCTGATCGGTGACGTGTGGGAGTGGACGGCGAGCGACCTCCTGCCGTACCCGGGGTTCCAGGCGTTTCCGTACAAGGAGTACTCGGAGGTGTTCTTCGGCTCCGACCACAAGGTGCTGCGCGGCGGTTCGTTCGCCGTGGACCCGGTGGCCTGCCGGGGCACGTTCCGCAACTGGGACTACCCGATCCGCCGGCAGATCTTCGCCGGGTTCCGCACGGCCCGCTCGGAGGCCGTCTGATGTGCCGGCATCTGGCCTATCTGGGTCCCGAGGAACCGCTCGGCCGGTTCCTCGTGGAGCCCCCGAACAGCCTGTTCCGCCAGTCGTGGGCGCCGCGGCGGCAGCGCTACGGCACGGTCAACGCCGATGGCTTCGGGGTGGGTTGGTACGCCTCCGAGGACCCCGTGCCGGCCCGCTACCGGCGGGCCGGGCCGATCTGGGCGGACCTGTCCTTCGCCGACCTGGCGCGGGTGGTGCGCTCCGGTGCCGTGCTCGCGGCCGTACGGGACGCGACCCTCGCGGGCGCGGACGCCGAGGCCGCGGCGGCGCCGTTCGCGGCCGGGCGGTGGCTGTTCAGCCACAACGGCGCGATCGCCGGCTGGCCGGACGCGGCGGCACCCCTGGTGTCGGCGCTGCCCCCGGTCGACCTGCTGTCGCTGCAGGCCCGTAACGACTCGGCGTTCGTGTGGGCGCTGGTCCTGCACCGGCTGCGCTCCGGTGACGACCCCGCCCGGGCCCTCGGTGAAACGGTTCGCCGGCTCGCCGAGGCGGCCCCCGCGTCCCGCCTCAACCTGCTGCTCACCGACGGCGACACGATCGCCGCCACCGCCTGGGGCGACACCCTCTGGTACCGCACCGAGCCCGGCCGCGGCACGGTCGTCGCGTCCGAGCCGTACGACGACGACCCGCTGTGGCAGGAGGTCCCGGACCGCACCGTGCTCACCGCGAGCCGCGCCGGCGCGCTGCTCGCCCCGCTGGACGACCCCGCGGCCGTATCACCGAAGGAGCCCTGTACGTGAGTCCCCTGCGCGTCACCCGCACCCTCCCCGAGGACGCGACGGACGCGGCGCTGCGCGCCGACGTCCTGCGCGGCCTGTCCGTCACGCCCAAGTGGCTGCCGCCGAAGTGGTTCTACGACGCACGCGGCAGCGAGCTGTTCGAGCAGATCACCGAACTGCCCGAGTACTACCCCACGCGCGCCGAGCGGGAGATCCTTGCCGCCCGCTCCGGGGAGATCGCCGCCGCGAGCGGTGCCCGCACGCTGATCGAGCTGGGCTCGGGCTCCTCGGAGAAGACCCGTTATCTGATCGACGCGCTCCCGCTGTCGGCCTACGTCCCGGTGGACGTCAGCGAGAGCGCCCTCACCCAGGCCGCGCAGGCGCTCATCACCGAACGCCCGGACCTCGAAGTCCACGCGCTGATCGCCGACTTCACCGCCCCGCTGACCCTGCCGGCCACGCCCGGGCCCCGGCTGGTGGCCTTCCTCGGCGGTACGGTCGGCAATCTGCTGCCCGCCGAGCGCGCCGCGTTCCTGGCCTCCGTACGGTCCCTGCTCGCCCCGGGTGACGGGCTGCTGCTCGGCACGGACCTGGTCAAGGACGAGCGGGTACTGGTCCGTGCGTACGACGACGCGGCCGGGGTGACGGCCGCGTTCAACAAGAACGTGCTGGCCGTCGTGGACCGGGAGCTGGGCGCCGACTTCGATCCGGACGCCTTCGACCATGTGGCGCGGTGGGACGCCGAGCGGGAGTGGATCGAGATGCGGCTGCGCTCCCGTACCGCGCAGACCGTGAAGGTGCCCGCGCTGGACCTCGCCGTGCACTTCGCGGCGGGCGAGGAGCTGCGCACCGAGGTGTCGGCGAAGTTCCGGAGGGAGGGAGTGACCGCCGAACTGGATGCCGTGGGGCTGGAGTTGACCCATTGGTGGACGGATGCGCAGAGCCGCTTCGCGTTGTCGCTGAGCGTGCTGCGGTGAGTCAGCCCACGTCCGGGGTGAGTGCCTCGGTGATCTTCCGGGATGCCCGGCGGGCCTCGGCCGCCGGGTCCGCCCCCTTGAGCACCCGGGTCATGTACTCCTTGATCGGGTTGTCGGCCTCGACGTCGGCCCACTGAGGGGTGTTGGGGGTCGCCCTGCCGTGCGCCGCACCGGCGGCCATGGCGGCGACCCCCTCCTCACCGGCGACCGCGCCGGCCAGAGTGGTCTTGTTGGGCACGTAGTTCATCGTGCGGGCGAGTTCGGTGTCCCACTTCGCGCCGGTGAGCGCCCCGACGACGGCGGCCGCGGCGAACTGGTCCTCGGTGTTCTGCGGGACGACGAGGTCGGAGCCGCCGGTGAACACGGTGCCGGGCCGGGCGGCCGTCTTCCCGGGCACCGGGAAGAAGCCGAGCTTGTCCTTCAGGTCCGGGTTCTGCCGCACGATCGACTGGACAAGACCGGGCACGGCGACGAGCTGTGCGACCTTGCCGCCGGCGAACACACCTGCCTGGGGCGGGTGTTCCTCGTCGGCGTCCACGGGAGCGTCGCCCAGCGCCTGGAGCCGCCGGTAGAAGTCCATGCCGCGCAGCGCGGCCGGCGCGTCCAGGGTGCCCTGCCACTCGTGGTCCTTCTCCCGGGCCAGGTCGCCGCCCTCGTCCCAGATGAACCCGGAGAGCGTGTACCAGTCCTGTCCGGCGAGGTAGATGCCCTGGTTCCCACCGGAGTCGAGCTTCTCGGTGTCGGCGAGCCATTCGTCGCGGGTCTTCGGCGGGCGGGTGATCCCGGCCTGCTCGAACAGGTCCTTGCGGTAGACGACGACGCGGTTGGCCGCGTACCAGGGAATGCCGTACTGCTTGTTGCCGTCCTTGCCGGGCTGGGCCAGGCCGGGCAGCCATTTCTCCTTGCCCCAGTCGCGCATCGACTCCAGCGTGAGGTCGACGAGCCGGCCGCCGTCCGCGTACAGCGGCACCTGGGTGTTGCCGACCTCGATGACATCGGGGCCGTCCCCGGAGTCGTCCTTGAGAGCCCCCCTGACCTTCTCGACGATGCCGGTCCATTGCTGGATGCGGATGTCGAGGCGCAGGTCCTTGTGCGTGCGTTCGAAGTCCTCGGTGAAGCGATGCAGGAACTCCTTGGAGGCGCTGTCCTTCATCAGCCAGACGGTGACGGTCTTCCGCTCGTGCCCGCCGGGGAGCATCCCGCAGGCGCTGACGAGGGAGCCGGTGACACAGATGAGGGCGAGCAGACGACGTCTCACGAGGGGTCCTGTTCTGTCTGGCAGGGGCGGTGCGGACAGGGGTGGCGGCCCGATCGTGGGGGGACGAGCACAGGTACTCGTACGGGTGTGCAGGATTTTGGTATGGACCAATGCGAAGGGTCAAGGGCTACCCGCGCCCAGCCAGCACCCGACGCCGTGCGGTCCGGTCCCGGATGCGGCACGGTGGAGTACGGCGTGACACGAGAGGAGCACCCGCATGTCGAACCACACCTACCGGGTCACCGAGATCGTCGGCACCTCGCACGAGGGCATCGACCAGGCCATCCGCAACGGCATCGCCCGCGCCGACCAGACCCTGCGCAACCTGGACTGGTTCGAGGTGACGCAGGTCCGCGGCCAGATCGAGAACGGGCGGATCGAGCACTACCAGGTGGGCCTGAAGGTGGGCTTCCGCATCGAGGACGGCGACTAGCCCGTCAGGTACGCCCCTCGCGCTCCTGGGCCTCCTCCAGCGCGGCAGACTTGGCGGCCCAGCGGGCCCGCACCACGGTGAACCCGGCCCGCTCGGCGTCGTCGCACACGAGTTCGTCATCGTCGACGAGGACCCGGACCTCCCGGTCCCGCGCGAGCCGGCGCAGGATCTCGAGTTTGGTGAACCGGGCCGGCCTGCGGTCGGTGTTGCTCCGCATGTGCACGCGCCCCTCGGGCAGGCCGTGGGCGGCGAGCCACTCCAGCGTGTCCCGGCGGCACCGCTCGGGGCGGCCCGTGAGGTAGACGACCTCGCATTCCCGGGCGCTTTCCACCGCCAGCGCCACTCCCTCGGCAAGGGGCGGATCCTCGGGTGCGGCGGCGAAGAACGCGTCCCAGTTCCGCGGCCGGCCCTCCAGGAAGCGCTGCCGGTGGGCGGTGTCGGCCAGCGTGTTGTCGAGGTCGAACACGGCGAGCGGGCGCCTGCTGCTGTCAGTCACACGGCCACCCTAGTGCCGCGCCGCGGCACTAGGTCTGGATGCACGCGGTCAGGGAATCCCGGGCCCGTCAGGGCGTTGAACCCTGTGTGAGCAGCACAGTGATCGCCCGGACCCGGTTCTCCCTCCTCGACCGCTCCCGCACCCGGGAGGGCCACCCGCCCGCCCAGGCGATCCGGGACACCGTCGCACTGGCGCGGGAGGCCGAGGCGCTCGGCTATCACCGTTTCTGGGTGTCCGAGCACCACGGCGTCCCCGGGGTCGCCGGTTCCGCGCCGACCGTGCTCGCCGCGGCGGTCGCCGCGGCCACCCGGACGATCCGGGTGGGAACCGGCGGGGTCATGCTGCCCAACCACCAACCACTGGTCGTCGCCGAGCAGTTCGGGGTGCTGGAGTCGCTGTTCCCCGGGCGGATCGACATGGGTCTCGGCCGTTCCGTGGGCTTCACGGACGGGGTGCGCAAGGCCCTCGGCCGGGACAAGGGGGACGCCGAGGACTTCGCGGCCCGGCTCGGCGAGCTGCTGGACTGGTTCACCGGCACCTCACCGACCGGGGTGCACGCCCGCCCCTCGGAGGGCCTCGATGTGCCGCCGTTCGTGCTGGCGATGGGCGAGGGCGCGCGGATCGCGGCCCGCGCGGGTCTGCCGATGGTCATCGGTGATCTGCGCGGCCGGGAGAAGCTGCTGCGCGGCATCGACCAGTACCGCTCCCTGTTCCGCCCCTCCCGCTGGGCGGCCGAGCCGTACGTGGTGATCTCGGGCACGATCGCGGTCGCCGGCACCGAGCGGGAGGCGCGGCGGATGCTGGTCCCGGAGGCCTGGTCGATGGCGTACTCACGCACCCACGGCACCTTCCCTCCTCTCGCCCCCGCAGAGGAGGTCGAGGCCCGCACGATGACCGCCAGGGAACGGGACTTCTACCAGGCCTCTCTCGCCGGCCATCTCGCCGGCACCGAGGAGCAGGTCGCCCACGAGCTGGAGACGGTACTGAAGGAGACCGGCGCCGAAGAGGTCCTGATCACCACCAGCACCTACGACCGTACGGCGCTGCTGGACTCCTGCCGGCGGCTCGCCGCCCTCTTCGCACCGGGCGGCCGGGGCGCGGCCGCCCCGAGATGCGAACCGGGCGGGCGCCGGTGACCCTGGGAGGGCGAGCCTCAAGCGACGAGGAGGGCTGCCATGTCCTTCATGGACAAGATCAAGGGCATGCTCAAGGGCCATGAGGGCATGGCCGACAAGGGCATCGACAAGGGTGGCGACTACGTCGACCAGCGCACCGGGAACAAGTACCAATCGCAGGTCGACACCGGACAGGACAGGCTGAGGGACGAGTTCGGCAACCCGCAGGACCGGCCCCCGCAGTCCTGACGAGCCGGGGACGGGCTAGGATCGCGGGGTTTGCCCCCTCCCGGCAGGCCCGTACGGAGTGTCCCCCCGATGCACAGCCCCCATGACCCGTACGTCCGCGTCCGCGGCGCCCGCGAGCACAACCTCAGGGGCGTCGACGTGGACATCCCGCGGGACGTACTGGCCGTGTTCACCGGCGTCTCCGGCTCGGGGAAGTCGTCCCTGGCCTTCGGCACGATCTACGCCGAGGCCCAGCGGCGCTACTTCGAGTCGGTCGCGCCGTACGCGCGCAGGCTGATCCACCAGGTCGGGGCGCCCAAGGTCGGCGAGATCACCGGTTTGCCGCCCGCGGTCTCGCTGCAGCAGCGCCGTTCGTCCCCCACCTCGCGCTCCTCGGTGGGCACGGTCACCAACCTCTCCAACTCCCTGCGCATGCTGTTCTCGCGCGTCGGCGAGTACCCGCCGGGCGCCGAACGGCTCGACTCGGACGCGTTCTCGCCGAACACGGCGGCCGGCGCCTGCCCCGCGTGCCACGGTCTCGGCCAAGTGCACGAGACGACCGAGGAGTTGCTGGTCCCGGACCCCTCGCTGTCGATCCGCGAGGGCGCCGTCGCCGCCTGGCCGGGCGCCTGGCAGGGAAAGAACCTGCGGGACATCCTGGACGCGCTCGGCCACGACGTGGACCGGCCCTGGCGCGACCTGCCCGCCGGACAGCGCGAGTGGATCCTGTTCACGGACGAGCAGCCGGTCGTCACCGTGCACCCGGTCCGGGACGCCGACCGCATCCAACGGCCGTACCAGGGCACGTACATGAGCGCCCGCCGGTATGTGCTGAAGACTTTCTCGGACACCAAGTCCCCGACGCTGCGCGCGAAGGCGGAGCGCTTCCTGACCAGTGCGCCCTGCCGGGCCTGCAGGGGCAGCCGGCTGCGGCCCGAGGCGCTGGCGGTGACCTTCGGCGGCCGGACCATCGCCGAGCTGGCCGCGCTGCCGCTGACCGAACTGGCCGCACTGCCGGCCGGCCCCACGGAGACGGCCAGGGTCCTCACGCGGGACCTCACGTCCCGGATCGCACCGGTGGTCGAGCTGGGCCTCGGCTATCTGAGCCTGGACCGGGCCACCCCCACCCTCTCGGCGGGCGAGCTGCAGCGACTGCGGCTCGCCACGCAGTTGCGTTCCGGACTCTTCGGCGTGGTGTACGTGCTGGACGAGCCGTCCGCCGGACTGCACCCGGCGGACACCGAGGCACTGCTGACCGTGCTGGACCGGCTGAAGGCGGCGGGCAACTCGGTGTTCGTCGTGGAGCACCACCTGGAGGTCGTGCGCGGCGCCGACTGGCTGGTGGACGTGGGTCCCGGCGCGGGCGAGCACGGTGGACGCGTGCTGTACAGCGGGCCGCCGGCGGAGCTGGCGTCGGTCGAGGAGTCGGCGACCGCCGCGTTCCTCTTCGACGAGTCGCCGGGGCCGGCTCGTGAAGTCCGTGAGCCGCGCGGCTGGTTGAAGGTGGGTCCGGTGACCCGGCACAACCTGCGCGCGGTGTCGGCCGAGTTCCCGCTCGGCGCGTTCACCGCCGTCACCGGGGTGTCCGGCTCCGGGAAGTCCACGCTCATCGGGGAGTTGACGGAGAACCTCGCCGGGGTGGACCGTCTGGTCCGGGTGGACCAGAAGCCGATCGGACGCACCCCGCGTTCCAACCTGGCCACGTACACGGGTCTGTTCGACGTCGTACGCAAGGTGTTCGCCGCCACCGAACAGGCGCGGGCGCGCGGGTACGGCGCCGGGCGCTTCTCCTTCAACGTGGCCGGAGGACGCTGCGAGACCTGCCAGGGCGAGGGGTTCGTCAGCGTCGAGCTGCTGTTCCTGCCGAGCACGTACGCGCCCTGCCCGGACTGCGGCGGCGCCCGCTACAACCCCGGGACGCTCGTGGTGACGTACCGGGGACGGAACATCGCCGAGGTGCTCGACCTGACGGTGGAGGCCGCGACGGAGTTCTTCACGGACATCCCGGCCGCGGCCCGCAGCCTGGGCACGCTGCTCGACGTGGGCCTCGGCTATCTGCGGCTCGGCCAGCCGGCGACCGAGCTGTCCGGCGGCGAGGCCCAGCGGATCAAGCTGGCGAGCGAGCTGCAGCGCGGCCGCCGCGGCCACACCCTCTACCTGCTGGACGAGCCGACGACCGGATTGCACCCGGCCGACGTCGAGGTGCTGATGGACCGGCTGCACGGGCTGGTCGACGCCGGGCACACGGTCGTGGTGGTCGAGCACGACATGACGGTGGTCGCGGGCGCCGACTGGGTGATCGACCTGGGACCGGGCGGCGGCGACCGAGGCGGCCGGATCGTGGCGTCCGGTCCCCCGGAGCGGGTGGCCCGGGAGCAGGCCGGCGCGACGGCACCCTATCTGGCTCAGGTCATGCCCTGACGCACGACCGCACGGCACAGCCTCCCGGCCGGCCCCGGCCCGCCGAACAGACCCCGCCCCGGACCCTCTGGGCGCAACCCGGCACGCAGCGCCCTCCCCGGCTCACCCAGCGAACAACAACTCGGCCCACCCGGGCCCACCCCGACGCCGTACGCACTACGTCCTGCCCGGCACGCATCACCCCCGGCCCATCGACCAGCGGCACGGCCCGCCAGAACCCGCCCACACACAGCGCCCACCCCGCCACGCAGCAACCCCCAGCCCACCGAGCCGACAACGGCTTCGCCCGCCCCGGGCCGCCCAGCGCCGCCTGCCCGGCCCCGAGCATCCCACCGCCCATCGACCAGCGGCTCCGCCCGCCACCCGCCCACACACAGCGCCCACCCGTCAGCGGCACGGCCCGCCAGAACCCGCCCACACACAGCGCCCACCCGTCACGCAGCAACCCCCAGCCCACCGGGCCGACAACGGCTTCGCCCGCCCCGGGCCGCCCAGCGCCCGGCGGGGCGTCGCGCATCCCCCGCCCAGCGAACGGCGGCTCGGCGTGTCCAGGGGCTGTGCGTCTACCCGGCGCGGGTCATGTCCTGCGCCCTGGGGGTGGTGGTGCGCGAGGTCAGTGGTCGGCCGGTGACCAGGGCCGCGTGGGTCCAGGCGGGCTCGGGCGTGCTCGGCTGGGCCGCGTGGGCGAGGGCGCGGCGGTCGGGGTGGGCGCCCGGCGGTATCACCGGCCGTATCTCGACCTCGGCGACCAGGCCCCGGGTACGGGCCACCCGCCACAGGGACGCGAGCAGGGTGTCCTCGCCGACGAACGCCGCCGCGGTACCGGGCCCACCGCCCTGCTGCCGGTAGCGCAGGCTGACCGGCTGCACGGGCACGCCCGCGTCCAGCGCGGCCTGGAAGACGGCCCGGCGGAAGCGTCCGTGGGCCCGCCCGCACCAGGTGCTGCCCTCCGGGAAGGCGGTCACGGCCGCGCCCTCGCGCAGGGCGTCGGCGATCCGGGCGACCGTGCCCGGCAGGGCGCGCAGCCGGTCGCGTTCGATGAACAGGGCGCCGCCACGCGCGGCCAGCGCGCCCGCCACCGGCCACTGCCCGACCTCGCTCTTGGCGAGCATCCGGGCGGGACGTACGGCGGTCAGCAGTGGAATGTCGAGCCAGGAGACGTGGTTGGCGACGAGCAGCAGCCCGCCGGCCGGCGCCACGGTGCCGGTGCCGGTGCCGGTGACCCGGACCCCGACGGCCCGCACGATCATCCGGCACCATCGCCTGACCCATTCGGCGGGGATCCTCCCGCCGAACGGGGACAGTGCGATCCCCGCCAGCACCAGCACCAGCACCAGCACCGCGACCGCGGTCAGCCGCAGTACGGCACGGGGTACGGCCGCGGCGGTCCGGGCCGGCTCCACGCAGGCGCCCGGGGTGCAGGGCGCGCTCGGCAGCCAGACGCTCATCAGGCCGGTACGAGGGAGAGGAAGTGCCGCAGATAGCGCGGGTTGATCCGGCGCATCGACAGCAGCACGTACAGGTCGGCGACCCCGAAGTCCGGGTCGTGCGCCGGCTCGCCGCACACCCACGCGCCCAGGCGGAGGTAGCCGCGCAGCAGGACGGGCAGCTCGCGGAGTCCGCCCGGGGCCCCGGCGTTCGGCGTCCACGGCAGCAGCGGCCGTACCCGGAACTCCTCGGGTGCCAGGTGCTTGGCGCGCACCCGCTCCCAGGTGGCGCCGGCGAGGGCGCCGCCGTCGGCGAGCGGCACGGAGCAGCAGCCGGCCAGCCACTCGTGGCCCCGGTCGACCATGTAGCGGGCGATGCCGGCCCAGATCAGGCCGATGACGGCGCCGTCGCGGTGGTCGGGGTGCACGCAGGAGCGGCCGACCTCGACCAGGCCGGGACGGATCGGGTCGAGCGCGGTCAGTTCGAACTCGCCCTCGGAGTACAGCCGTCCGGCGACCGCGGCCCGCTCCGGCGGCAGCAGCCGGTAGGTGCCGACGACGTGCCCGGTCACGGTGTCGCGCACCAGCAGGTGGTCGCAGTACGCGTCGAACGCGTCGACGTCGTGGCCCGGCTCAGGGGTGGTGAGCAGGGCGCCCAACTCCCCGGCGAAGACGTCGTGCCGCAGCCGCTGCGCGGCGCGGACGTCGGCCTCGTCGCGGGCGAGGGTGACGGTGTAGCGGGTGGGTGCCGCGGGCTGCGGAGGACGGTCGAGCGTGGTGACGCCGGTCATGGCTCTCTCCATGGTCACGGGCCGGGGGCGGCGAGGAGTGGCAGTCCGGCGGTCCGGTCTGCCGGTCCTGTTCTTCCGATGCCGGTTGGCGCGCGCGTGACCGGTGCCCGGAGAGCGGGTGTGAGCTTGTTGAACGGCGTGGGCGGGGGTTGGGGGGAGAAAACCAGACGGGGCCGGGAAGAGCACCGCTCCCGGCCCCGCCCGCCCGCCGTTTCTCGGCGAACGATCAGTGCGGCGACACGGAGGCGCGGGACTGTGTTCCGCTGCGGTTCCGCCGCCTGGGAGCGACCAGCCACACCACCCGCACCCCCGACGGAGCTACCGCTTCCCCACCTTCCGGGTGGCCCGCAGCCACTCCTTGTTCATGCTCGTGATCGACACCAGCGGAATCCCCTTCGGGCAGGCAGTCGCGCACTCACCGGCCAGGGTGCACCCGCCGAACCCCTCCTCATCCATCTGCGCCACCATGTCCAGCACCCGCGCCTCCCGCTCGGGCGCTCCCTGCGGCAGGACGTTGAGGTGGTTGACCTTCGCGGAGGTGAACAGCATCGCCGCACCATTGGGACAGGCGGCCACGCACGCCCCGCATCCGATGCACTCCGCGTGTTCGAACGCGAAGTCGGCGTCGGCCTTCGGCACCGGCGTGGCATGCGCCTCCGGCGCGGACCCGGTCGGCGCGGTGACGTAGCCGCCGGCCTGGATGATCCGGTCGAACGCGGACCGGTCGACCACCAGGTCCTTGATCACCGGGAAGGCGGCGGCCCGCCACGGCTCGATGTCGATCGTGTCGCCGTCCTGGAAGGACCGCATGTGCAGCTGACAGCTGGTCGTCCGTTCGGGTCCATGCGCGTCGCCGTTGATGACCAGCGAGCAGGCCCCACAGATGCCCTCGCGGCAGTCGTGGTCGAAGGCGACGGGCTCCTCCCCGGAGAGGATGAGCTGTTCGTTGAGGACGTCCAGCATCTCCAGGAAGGACATGTCGGGCGAGATGCCGTCCACCTCGTAGGTGGACATGGCTCCTTCTGCGTCGGCGTTCCGCTGCCGCCAGACGCGCAGGGTGAGCTTCATGCGTAGCTCCGCTGGGTGGGGTGGACGTACTCGAAGACCAGGTCTTCCTTGTGCAGGACGGGCGCCTCGCCGGTGCCCGTGAACTCCCAGGCGGCGGCGTAGGAGAACGCGTCGTCGTCGCGGGCCGCTTCGCCGTCGGGGGTCTGGGACTCCTCGCGGAAGTGGCCGCCGCAGGACTCGGCGCGGTGCAGCGCGTCGAGGCACATCAGCTCGGCGAGCTCCAGGTAGTCGACGATCCGGTTGGCCTTCTCCAGCGACTGGTTGAACTCCTCGCCGCTGCCGGGGACCTTGATGCGCCGCCAGAACTCCTCGCGGATCAGCGGGATGCGCTCGAGCGCCTTGTGCAGTCCCGCCTCCGTACGGGCCATGCCGCAGAACTCCCACATCAGTTCGCCGAGTTCGCGGTGGAAGGAGTCGGGGGTACGGTCACCGTCCACCGCCAGCAGCAGGTTCAGCCGGTCCTCGGTCTCCGCCAGCACTTCCTGGACCAGGGGGTGCTCGGCGGTCACCGGTTCCTGGTGCGGGTTGCGGGCCAGGTAGTCGTTGATGGTGGCCGGCAGGACGAAGTAGCCGTCGGCCAGGCCCTGCATCAGCGCGGAGGCGCCGAGCCGGTTGGCGCCGTGGTCGGAGAAGTTGGCCTCGCCGATCGCGAACAGGCCGGGGACGGTGGTCTGGAGGTCGTAGTCGACCCACAGGCCGCCCATCGTGTAGTGCACGGCCGGGTAGATCCGCATCGGCACCTCGTACGGATCCTCGTCGGTGATCCGCTGGTACATGTCGAAGAGGTTGCCGTACCTGGCCTCGACGGCCTTCCGGCCCATCCGCTTGATGGCGTCGGCGAAGTCCAGGTAGACACCCTGGCCGCCGGGGCCCACTCCCCTGCCCTCGTCGCAGACGTTCTTCGCGGCGCGGGAGGCGATGTCACGCGGGACCAGGTTGCCGAAGGACGGGTAGATGCGCTCCAGGTAGTAGTCGCGTTCGTCCTCGGGGATCTGGTGCGGCGGGCGGTTGTCCCCCTTGGCCCTGGGCACCCAGATCCGGCCGTCGTTGCGCAGGGACTCGCTCATCAGCGTCAGCTTGGACTGGTGGTCGCCGGTGCGCGGGATGCAGGTCGGATGGATCTGTGTGAAGCAGGGGTTGGCGAAGTGGGCGCCGCGCCGGTGCGCCCGCCAGACGGCGGTCGCGTTGGAGTTCATGGCGTTGGTCGACAGGTAGAAGACGTTGCCGTAGCCGCCGCTGGCCAGGACGACCGCGTCGGCGAAGTACGTGTCGATCCTGCCCGTGACGAGGTCGCGCGCCACGATCCCGCGGGCCCGGCCGTCGACGACGATCAGGTCCAGCATCTCGGTGCGTGGATGCATCTCCACGTTTCCCGCGGCGATCTGCCGGGACAGCGCCTGGTAGGCGCCCAGCAGGAGCTGCTGGCCCGTCTGGCCGCGGGCGTAGAACGTGCGGGAGACCTGCACACCGCCGAAGGAACGGGTGTCGAGCAGGCCGCCGTATTCCCGGGCGAACGGCACGCCCTGGGCGACGCACTGGTCGATGATCTCGACGGAGATCTGGGCGAGCCGGTGCACGTTGGACTCACGCGCCCGGAAGTCGCCGCCCTTGACGGTGTCGTAGAACAGCCGGTGGATCGAGTCGCCGTCGTTGCGGTAGTTCTTCGCCGCGTTGATTCCGCCCTGCGCGGCGATGGAGTGGGCCCGGCGCGGGGAGTCCTGGTAGCAGAACTGGACGACGTGGTAGCCCTGTTCGGCCAGCGTGGCGCCGGCGGAGCCGCCGGCGAGGCCGGTGCCGACGACGATGACCGTGTGCTTGCGCCGGTTGGCGGGGTTGACCAGCTTCGCCTCGAAGCGGCGCTTGTCCCAGCGCTCGCCGATGGGGCCGGAGGGTGCCTTGCCGTCGACGACCGGCTCTCCGGTCGTGTAGTCCGCGTAGGTAGTCATGTCAGCTCACCACTCCGGTCATGACGCCCACGGGTACGGCGATGAAGCCGGCCGTGAGCAGCAGCGCGAGGACGTCGGCAAGGGCCTTCAGGGCGCGGTCGCGGGCGCGGCTGCCGACGCCGAGGGTCTGGGCGGCGCTCCAGAAGCCGTGCCGGATGTGCAGTCCGAGCGCGAGCATCGCGACGATGTAGACGACGTCGCCGTACCAGGTGGAGAAGGTGTCCACGACGTTCTGGTACGGGTGCCCCTCCTGGAAGCCGCCCGGGTGCACGGTGCCGGTGGTCAGGTCCAGGATGTGCCAGACGATGAACAGGCCCAGGATGATCCCGCCCCAGCGCATGGTGCGGGTCGCGTAGCTCGCCCTCGGCTTCTTGTGCACGTACTTGCTGGGCCGTGCGTTGATGTCGCGGCGGCTGAGCTGGTAGGCGGACGTGGCGTGGGCGACCACGGCGACGACGAGGACGACCCGGATGAGCCAGAGCGTCCACTCGTAGTGCATGAAGGGTTCGCCGACGGTGCGCAGCCAGTGGCCGTAATGGTTGAACTCGCCCGCGCCGAAGTAGATCTTGAGATTGCCGATCATGTGCGCGACCAGGTAAAGCAGCATGATCACGCCGCTGACGGCCATCACCGTCTTCTTGCCGACGGAGGAGTCCCACATCGTGCGCGCCATGGACGGCCGTCGGTCCGTCCGCGTTGCCATCGCCATGAACAGCACGCTAGGGCCGGGGGACCCGATCGGTCCAAGACATGGTACGGCTTGTTTCCATAGGCTCCGGCTATCCTGACAGGATGCAGTTCCAGCAGCTCCAGTACTTCGTGGCCGTCGCCGAGACCCGGCACTTCACCCGGGCCGCCGAGCTGGTCCATGTCGCCCAGCCGTCACTGTCCCAGCAGATCAAGGCGCTGGAGCGGGAGCTGGGCGCGGATCTGTTCCTGCGCGCCCGGGGCAACATCACGCTCACCGACGCGGGCGAGGCGCTGCTGCCGCTGGCCCGGCGCATCCTGGCGGACGCGGACACCGCGCGGCACGAGGTGCAGGAGCTGGCGCAGCTGCGACGGGGACGGGTGCGCCTGGGGGCGACGCCGAGCCTGTGCACGGGGCTGCTGCCGGACGTTCTGCGCGCCTTCCACGACCGCTATCCCGGCATCCAGCTGCTGATCGAGGAGAGCGGCTCGCACGACCTGGTGCGGGAGCTGGCCCGCGGCGCGCTCGACCTGGCCCTGGTCGTGCTGCCGCTGCCGTCGCCCGCGCCCGCGCTGACCACGGTGGAGTTGCTGCGGGAGGACCTCGTGGTGGTGTCCTCACCCGAGGTGCCGGCGCCGGGTACCGCGCGTGAGGGCAGCCGGGTCGTGCACATCGCGGACCTGGAGGGTGAGCGGCTGGTGATGTTCCGGCACGGCTACGACCTCAGGGAGCTGACCGTCGCCGCGTGCCGCTCCGCGGGCTTCGAGCCGGACTTCGCGGTCGAGGGGGGTGAGATGGACGCGGTGCTGGGGTTCGTACGGGCGGGGCTGGGGGTGGCCGTGGTGCCGCGGATGGTTGCCGCCCGGGCCGGCCGGGGGCTGCGGGTCACTCCGTTGGCTCGGCCGGGGTTGCACCGGACGATCGCGTTGGCACACCGGAGCGATGTGGCTCCGCCGCGGGCCGCCCGGGAGTTGCAGCGGATGTTGCTCGAGCGGTGAGGGCGCTTCCTGCCCGGTTGTGGCTGCCCCGGCGGCGCCGCCCGGGGCACGGATGCGTGGCCGCTTCCCGCGCGGTTCCCCGCGCCGCTCTCGGAGGCGCTGCCTCGCCGGGCACTGGACAGGGCGCCCCCCCTTCCCGTCAGCCCGTCGCGTCCACCAGCGCCAGGTCGTGCAGTCTCTCTGGTGGACCCGGCCGGGCGTAGTACCAGCCCTGGGCCGTGTCGCAGCCCAGTACGCGCAACTGCTCGGCCTGGACGCCGGTCTCCACGCCCTCCACGGTGACCGCGAGGTCCAGGCTGTGGGCGAGGGAGACGATCCCCTCGACGATCTTCAGGTCGACCGGATCGGCGGGGAACTGCTGCATGCCCCGGGTGAAGGAGCGATCCAGCTTGAGGACGCTCACCGGCAGGCGGCGGAGGTTCGCCAGGTTCGAGTACCCGGTGCCGAAGTCGTCCAGCGCGATGTCGACGCCCATCTCGGCCAGTCTGCGCAGCGGTTTGAGCAGATCGTCGTCGGCGCCGATCAGCGCGGACTCGGTGACCTCCAGGCACAGGGCGTCCGGCGCCACCCCCGCGCGCTCGAGGATGTCGACGGTGTCCTGCACCAGACCCGAGTGGCTGAGCTGGACGGGCGAGAGGTTGACGTTGATGCGCAGCGGGCCGGCGGACGCCTCGTGGCCGTACCGTTCTCGCCATGCGCGGGCCTGGCGGATGGACTCCTCCAGGACCCAGCGGCCCAGCGGCACGATCAGGCCCGTGTGCTCGGCGAGCGGGATGAACCGGTCGGGGCCGAGGACACCGTGCTGCGGGTGCAGCCAGCGGACCAGGGCCTCGGCGCCGCGCACACTGCCGTCGCCGAGGTGGACGAGCGGCTGGTACTCGATGAAGAACTCGCCGCGCTCCAGGGCGGTGGGCAGAGCCGTGGTCAGACCATGACGGGTGATCGCGCGGGCGTCGGCCTCCGGATCGGCCAGTTCCGAACGGTTGCCGCCCGCCGACTTGGCCCGGTACATGGTGATGTCGGCGCTGCGCAGGACCTCGGCCGCGGTGCGCTCGCCCGCCGGGCCCTCGACGATGCCGAGGCTGCCGCGGACCATGAGGTCCCGGCCGTCGATGCTGATCGGGGTGACCAGCGCGTTCATGATCCGCTCGGCGAGTTCGTCCACCTCGTGTTCGGTGCCGGGCCCGGTGGTCAGCGCCACGAACTCGTCACCGCCGAGCCGGGCGACCATCTCGCCGGGCGCGGTCGCGCAGGACTGCAGCCGGTCGGCGACCTCCACCAGCAGCCGGTCACCGGCCGCGTGGCCCAGGCTGTCGTTGACGGTCTTGAAGCCGTCCAGGTCGAGGTAGCACAGCCCGAAGCGCTGGCCGTTGCCGGCGCCCAGGGCCTTCTCCAGCCGCTCGAAGAACAGGGTGCGGTTGGGCAGACCGGTGAGCGCGTCGTGGGTGGCCTCGTAGCGCAGCCGGAGGTTCAGCAGACGGCGCTCGGTGGTGTCCTCCATGAGGGCGAGCTGGTACTGCGGATTGCCGTCGGCGTCGCGCAGCAGGGAGACCGTCAGGTTGGTCCACAGGACCGTGCCGTCGGGGCGGTTGAACGCCTTCTCCACGTGGTAGTGCTCGCGCTCGCCGCGGACGAGTTCCTCATAGAGCTTCCACGTCTGCGGCGCGTCCTCGGGGTGGGCCCAGCTCAGCACCTGGCGGCCGCGCAGGGACTGCTCGGTGAGCCCGAACATGCGCAGCAGCGCCTCGTTGACCTGGAGGACGTTGCCCTCCAGGTCGGCGATGCCGATTCCTATGGCCGCGCCTTCGAAGACCGCGCGGAAGCGTGCCTCGCTGGCGTGCAGGGCCTGGGCCACCACTCCCTGCGCCAGCAACGCGGCCTGGGCGATGGCCTCTTGTTCGGCGAGCGTGCGCTCGCGCAGCGCCTGCGCGTATCCGGCGGCCATCGCGTGCTGCAACCGCGAGGAACGCAGACGCAGTCCGTCCTGGGGGCCGTCCTCGCCGCAGTACAGGACCAGGTAGGCGTCAATGCAGTCCAGGCTGCGGGTGAGCGCCTCGGGGTCGGTGCAGTGCGCCTCGACCAGCGCCGCGCCGACCGCCCTTGCGCCGTCCGCGTCGAAGCCGTGCGTCCGCAGCAGCTCGCTCAACCTGCGTGCGAGCGGCAGGAGTCGCTCCTCGAACTCGGCGCGGGTGAGCGACGTCGAGGTCACCGGGAAGACCGCCCGGCTCCAGATCGTCGTCAGCCGGCGCAGTCTGCCCTCCGGCCCGTCCGGCTCCGCGCTCACGCCGTACGCCCCACGCCGGCGAATCCGGAGAAGGCATACGGATCCTCGTCCTCCGGCGCCGACTCCGGGCGCCAGTGCGGCATCGGCACCAGTCCGGGCTCCACCATGTCGTACCCCTCGAAGAACCGCGCGATCTGGTCGCGCGAGCGCATGATCAGCGGGTTGCGAATGTCCTTGTACACGTCCACCGCGCCCTCGGCCCGCTCGGCAGGCACGGGGATTCCCTCGTACGAGGCATGGGTGAGGATCAGCAGGCTGCCGGGCGCGAGCGCGTCGCGCAGCTCCGCCACCGCACCGTACGGGTCGTCCGCGTCTTCCACGAAGTGCAGTATGGCAACGAGCAGGAGGGCCACTGGCCGATTCAGGTCGATCAGCCGCTGCAGTCGGGGGCTCGCGAGGATCTCCTGCGGCTTGCGCAGATCCGCCGCGACCACGTCCGCGTGGTCGTTCCCCGCCAGCACCGCCTGGCTGTGCGCGACGGCGACCGGGTCGTGGTCGACGTAGACGACACGGGCTCCTGGTACGACCGTCTGGGCGACCTCGTGCGCATTGCCGAAGGTCGGGATGCCGGAGCCGATGTCGAGGAACTGGGTGATGCCCTCCTCGGCCGCGAAACGTACGGCCCGGCGCATGAACGCCCGGTTCGCCTGCATGACCTTCGGCAGGCCCGGCATGAACTCCATGGCCTTGCGCGCGGCTTCCCGGTCGACCTCGAAGTTGTGCGAACCGCCCAGGTAGTAGTCGTAGATCCGCGAGACGCTGGGCACCGAGATGTCGATGCTCCGTGGGGCCCAGGCGGGACGCTCCATGTATCTCTCCAAGGCGTGGACGACAGGCGTAGGCGATCCGGTGTTCGAGCAGAGGCTACTGATCGCCTGCCAAAGGGGCGACCTGAAACGGAAATTGACCATCCGTTCCCGGTCACTGCCTGCGGCAAGTGCCCGTATGACCCCGCTGCGTGACGGCTGTGCCGGCATCCGGCGGCGTAAGCCCCCATACAACGATCCGCCCCCTCCGTGCGGTGCGGAGGGGGCGGACCTTCGGTCGCGCGCCGGTAGGGCGGGGCGATCGACCCTGGGGAGGTGATCTACTTGCCCGGCGCGCCGACCGGCTTGCCGTCGGGCGAGACGGCGTACCAGGTGCCGCCCACGCCCTGACCGTTGGTGTCCCCGGCAGCCTTGTCACCGGAGAAGGTGTAGATCGGCCAGCAGTTGACCGTCATCTGCTTCACTCCGTCGGGCCGGGTGAAGGGCATGAGCCCCTTCTTCTTCACGCCCTTGGTGTCGTCGGCGCTGACCGGGCCGACGGCCGGCCACTTCTCCAGGCAGGCGCCGGTGCAGTTGGAGACGGACTTCGGCCAGGCCTGGTCCTTCATGAAGCGGTAGACCGTCCTGCCGTTCTTGTCGACGACGATGTCACCGAGCTTGGCGTCCTTGCGGACGGAAAGTCCGGGCAGGGAGGACAGCGCCGCCTTCTTGCCGTCGGGGGCGAGCGCGAACCACTTGCCGCCCACACCCTGGCCGTTGACGTCACCGGCGTTGACGTCCTTGGCGTAGCGGTAGGCGGGCCAGCCGCCGACGGTGAGCTGCTTGCTGCCGTCGGCGCGGGTGACCTCGCCGAGCAGCGCCTTGTCGATGCCGGCGCCGGCGGTGGCGTCGTCGGCGGGCACCGGCGGCCAGGTGGTGGCGCAGTCGCCGTCGCAGTTCGACTTGGGCGGATTCGCGGTGTCCTTGTCGAACCGGTACAGGGTCAGGCCGGAACCGTCGGCCAGCACGTCGCCCAGGTCGGGGTTGGCGGCCACGGCCAGCTTGCCCGCGGGGGCGGCCGGGGTCGGGGAGCTGGAGCTCTGGCTGCCGTCGGCGCCGTAACCGTTGGCCGCGCCGGTCACGGTCCCGGTGCCCGGATTGCCGTAGTCGCCCGCGGGCGCTGTGGCCCCGACGTTCTGGGCCGACGACGCGGGAGCACCGGCGTTGTCCTGACCGCACGCCGTCGTGAGCGCCAGCACCGAAGCGGCTGTGGCCACCAGTGAGGCGGTCCGCCAGGAGGTCTTCATCGTCAACTCCCCATCATTGCCTGAATGTTGCAGCGACTTGCGGCGCGCCTTGCCGCGCCGCCGCACGGTCATGGGTACGCGGCGCGGGGGCCGGAGCGTTCAACGGGACGGGAAGTTCTTCGGGTTTTTCTTTCCGGATGCGGTGACACGCGCCGCCGGCGTACGGGTGTACGGGTGTACGCATCACGCCGGTCGGCGCACTTCGGCGGGTCAAACCATTGATCGCGCCATGTCCTTCCTTCGAGGCAATCCCGGGGCACTACGGGCATACATCCGCCTTTAGCACCTCATGATCTTCGTCGTGCATGGACCCGAAGTGACCCGATGCGCGCCCGCCACAAGGGCGTTGGCGCTGCTGACGCTGACCTGGACCCTGGTGGGCTGCCCGGTCGGCAGCGCGTCGGCCGACGCCTGCGCTTCCGCGTCGACGGGCCCGGACGGCACGGTGGCGGTGGCGGTGGCCTACGCCGGCGGTCACCACTGGCCTGTTCCCCCGCCCTGCCCGGAGCCGACCCCGCCGCCGTGCCCGCCGACGCCCACACCCACCCCGACGCCGACGCCGACCCCGACTCCGGAACCACCGCCGCCGCCCGAGCCGACGCCGCACCCGCGGCCGACGCCGAAACCGACGCCGAAACCGACGCCGAAACCCACCCCCAGGCCGCGGCCGCCCGCCCGGCCCACCCCGGCTCCCCCGGCACCCCGGCCGGCGCCCACACCCCCTCCGCCGCCCCCGGCACCCAGGCCCCAGCCCAAGGCGCCGCCGAAGCCGACCCCGCGGCCGTCGGTGACGCCGGTGAGCTATCCGGCCTACCACCCCCACCCGATCAGCCACCGCGCACCCGGCCACACCACGCCGGTCACCTACGTCCTGCTCATCACCGTTCCGGCGATCGTCGCCGTCGCGGCGCTGCGCCCGCGCTGACGCGCCGGCCCGCTCACTTCTGGAGGCACCCGTTGTCGGATTGGCTTGTTCTCGTCCTCGCGATGCTGGGGGCCTGTGCCGTGGTGGTGATCGTCACCCTGGTGCGGCACAAGAGGGCCCCCGAGGACGAGGACCCGAGCGAGACCCCGGACGTCATCGAGTACATGACGATGTGGATCGGCGTCGTGTACGCCATCGTCCTGGGCCTGGCCATCGCGGGCGTGTGGGAGGCCCGCAGCTCCGCCCAGGACTACGTGCAGTCCGAGGCCCAGGCGCTGCACGAGATCTCGGAGCGGGTCCGGGTCTATCCGCCGGACGTCCGTGACCGCGTCCGGGACGACATCGACGCCTACGTCGGCTACGTCGTGCACACCGAGTGGAGGACGATGGCGGACGCCGAGCACGTCACCGACCGCGGCACCGAACTGCTGCGGAAGGTCCGGCAGGACGTCACCGACTACCAGCCACGGAACGATTTCGAGGCGCAGACCTACCAGCCGCTGCTGGACCAGATGGCCGCCGCCGACCAGGCCCGCAACGCGCGCGCCGGCTCCACGGAGGCCACCATGCCGCCGGTGGTGTGGTGGGGGCTGCTCGCGGGGGCGGTGATCACCATCGGCATGGTGTTCGCGCTGCAGATCCGGCGTACCCCGCGCGAGTTGATCCTGGCCGGACTGTTCTCCGCGACCATCGCCTTCATGCTGTTCCTCATCTGGGACCTCGACGCCCCCTACAGCCGGGGCATCGCGGTGACCGCGGAGCCGTTCCTGAACCTGTTCCCGAACATCACGGGGTAGCCCGTCGGCCCCGGTTCCCACGAGGTACCGGGGCTCGGGCCTGTCGTGACATGCGCCGCGCTGTGCCGTGGGGACGGCCGCAACGGACTCAGACGCGCTTCTCGTGCCGGCGGCGCAGCCAGAAGGCGCCGCCGCCGATCACGGCCATGGCCACCAGGCCACCGCCGATGGCCATGTCCGCGGGCGTCGCGCCGCTGGACCTGCTGCCACCGAAGCCGCCCTGCACACCGCCGAGCACGGTGAAGGCCCTCGGACGGGTCAGCGTACGGCCGTCACAGCGGACAGTGATGTCGTACCGGCCGGGCCGGGCGTCACGGTCGACGGTGACGACGCCCCGCGCGGTGTCGCCGCGGAACGGCGTCAGCGGGGCGGTGCGGAAGGCACGGGAGGTCATCTCGCCGCCACGGCAGCCGTCCACGGTGACGGTGAGCCGGCCCGCGGCGGGGATCACACTGGGCGTGACGACGATGTTGCGTGGGTTGCCGTCGCCCCTGCCGCCGAAGTCACCACCCACGCCCCCGAAGCCGTCCGCACCGCCGAAGCCGTCTCCGCGCCCACCGGCGTCGTTGCCCAGGCCATTGCCGTTGCCCAGGCCATTGCCGTTGCCTCGGCCGTTGCCGAAGTTGTCACCCCGGCCATTGCCGAAGTTGTCACCCCGGCCATTGCCGAAGTTGTCACCCCGGCCATTGCCGAAGTTGTCACCCCGGCCATTGCCGAAGTTGTCGCCCCGGCCGTTGGTGCTGAAGTTGCCGTTGCCGCTGATGTTGCCGTTGAAGTGGCCGTCGAAGTGGCCGGTGCCGTTGAAGCCGCCGAGGCCGTTGCCGTTGCCGTTGCCGTTGAAGCCGCCGAGGCCGTTACCGTTGCCGAGGCCGTTGAAGCCGCCGAGGCCGTTACCGTTACCGAGGCCGTTGATACCACCGACCCCGTTGATACCGCCGATGCCGACGCCGGTGAGGCCGCCGACACCGGTGCCCGTGCCCGTGCCGGCGATGATCCCCGTGTCGTTGGACGGGCCGCCCCCGTTGCCCATGCCGTCCGCGACGGCCACGGGGACGGCGAGCCCGAGCATGGCGACCGCGCTGCACGCGGCCGCCAGTGCACGTTGGTTTCGCATGTGATCCTCCGCGGGAGGCGCCCGGGTCCGGTCCCCGGTCGATCGGCGAGAAAACACCTCCCGGAAAGACCCTCAGACGCGCGGAACACGCCCGCATGTCGAGAATGGTCCGTCCTGGTGAGGCAACACGCCGAACGAAAACCACACAATCTGATATTGCCGCAGGTCACGGACCGTCAGAAAATTCCTGGAGACTGCAACTCGGATGGCGCACCGGAAAAGCGCCGGGCCACCCGTTCGCCCGTCGCCCCGTCGCCCGCCGCGCGCGCGGGACTTAGCGTTTTCCCATGCGCGACGGAGTGGCGACGGCCGCGTCGAGAGGGGATGGCGAATGTTGGCGTCCGAGCTGTCCGAGCTTGCCGAAGAGGAGGAGCGGCGGAAGAAGCGTGCCCCCTGGGGCGTGATAGCGCTTGTTCTGCTGACGGGCCTCGCGCTCATTCGCAATGGTTCGGGGGAGTTCGACGTCGGCCCCCCGCAGCCCGCGTCGGCGGCGGCACCGGACACCCGTACCGCCCCGGACACCTTCGCCGCCGCGCCCGCCCCGCTGCCGTTCTCGGCCGTCGACCGGGTCCGGATCCCCGCGATCCAGGTCGACGCGCCGGTCATGCCGGTCGGGCTGGACGCGAACGGCATGGTCGGCGCGCCACCGCCGGAAGAAGTCAACGTGGCGGGCTGGTTCACCGGTGCCGTCTCCCCCGGCGAGAAGGGCACCGCCGTCGTCGTCGGCCACGTCGACAACAAACAGGGCCCCGCCGTGTTCTACGGCCTCGGGGCCCTGAAGAAGGGGAACCGGATCGAGATCCTGCGCAAGGACGGAAAGACCGCGGTGTTCGAGATCTACGGAGTCGAGGTCTTCGAGAAGAGCAGTTTCCCCGGCGACCGGGTGTACGGCTCGAAGGGAACTCCGGAACTCCGGGTCATCACCTGCGGCGGCGGTTTCTCGAAGCAGAACGGTTACGACGGCAATGTCGTCGCCTTCGCCCGCCTGGCAGCGGTCACCTGACGCCGCGTGACCGGGCGGGCGAGAACCCGGTCAGGTACGGCGGCGCGGCACGGTGAGGCGATATCCGGAGTCGATCAGATAGGGCAGCCATTCACGGATCGCCCGGACGGTCTGCGAGCGGTCGCCTCCGGCGTCGTGGGAGAGCACCACGACACCGGGGGCGGCACCGCCCTCCACGCGGTCGATGATGGTGTCCGTGCCGGGCACCTCCCAGTCGGTGGTGTCGACGCTCCAGGCCATCGGCTCCATGCCCATCTCGGCGCCCAGTTGGAAGGCGGCCCGGTTCCAGGCGCCGTAGGGTGCGCGGAACCACTGGGGGCGCTCGCCGTAGGCCTCCTCGATCACATCGGTGGTGCGCTCCATCTCGGACCGGATCTCCCTGCGGTCGAGGGTCGTCAGCAGTGGATGCGTCCAGGTGTGGTTGCCGACGACGTGGCCTTCCTCGGCCATCCGGGCCAGCAGTTCCTTGTTGTCGACGGCCATCTCGCCGCATACGAAGAACATCGCCCGGACGTCGTACTTGGCGAGGGTGTCCAGGATGTGCGGGGTGTACTCCGGGTTGGGGCCGTCGTCGAAGGTCAGCACCATGTGCCGGCCGCGACCGGAGACCCGCAGGATGGGTTCCTCGCGCACCTTCAGCTTGCGGGGCGCGGCGCGTGGCGGTCCGTATCCGGTGAGCGGCTGAAGCCGGAAGGCGGAGGGTCTGAGTGCCTGGCGGGCCTGCGGACCGGCGACGGGGGCGGCGGTCCGGGCGGCCTCCTCGCCGCTGCCTGCCAGGACGAGTCCGGCGGTGCCCGCGGCCCCGACAGCGGCGGCGCCGGCGAGGAGCGTCCGGCGCCGCGTGAACAACTGATCCTTCTGCATGACTCATCAGTCGCCCCGCCAGGCTCCGGCGCACCACAACGGCACCGGTGCGGCGGCGCGAATACACCCGTACGGCGCAGTGAACGGAGGTTTCAGCGGCGGCGTACGAGCGGGAACGGCAGCGTCTCGCGGATCGTCAGGCCGGTGAGGAACATGACGAGCCGGTCGACGCCGATGCCCAGTCCGCCGGTCGGGGGCATCGCGTATTCGAGGGCCTCCAGAAAGTCCTCGTCCAGCTCCATGGCCTCCGGGTCGCCGCCGGCGGCCAGCAGCGACTGCTCGGTGAGGCGCCGGCGCTGTTCGACGGGGTCGGTCAGCTCGGAGTAAGCGGTGCCGAGTTCGGTGCCGAAGGCGACCAGGTCCCAGCGTTCGGCGAGCCGCGGGTCGGTGCGGTGCTGCCGGGTGAGCGGGGAGACGTCGGTGGGGAAGTCCTTGTAGAAGGTGGGCAGCCCGGTCCGTTCCTCGACCAGCCGCTCGTACATCTCCAGCACGACGTCACCGGGCCCGTCGTCCCCGGTGTACGGCACTCCCGCGCGGTCGCACAGCCGGTGCAGCCGCAGCAGTTCGGTGCCGGGGCCGATCTCCTCCCCCAGCGCCTCGGAGATCGCCCCGTACACGGTCTTCACCGGCCAGGTCCCGGAGATGTCGTACTCCTCGCCGCCCCTGCGGGCCACCGGGGAGCCGAAGGCGGCGGTCGCCGCGCCCTGGATCAGCTCGCGGACGAGGTCGAGCATGACGCCGTAGTCGGCGTGGGCCTGATAGGCCTCCAGCATCGTGAACTCGGGGTTGTGCTTGGGGGAGACGCCCTCGTTGCGGAAGGTGCGGCCCATCTCGAAGACCTTCTCCAGGCCGCCGACGCACAGCCGCTTCAGGTACAGCTCGGGGGCGATGCGCAGGTACAGGTCGAGGTCGTAGGCGTTGATGTGGGTGGTGAAGGGGCGGGCGTTGGCGCCGCCGTGGATCTGCTGGAGGATCGGGGTCTCGACCTCGAGGTAACCGCGCTCCAGCAGGCCCTGGCGCAGGGCCTGTACGGCGGCGGAGCGGGCGCGGAGCACGTCGCGGGCGTCGGGGTCGGTCGCGAGGTCGAGGTAGCGGCGGCGGACCTTGGCCTCGGGATCGGTGAGGCCGCGCCTCCTGCCGGGATGAGTGTCCCTCCTGCTTGAGCGAAGCCGGAAACCCGGCGGTGGGCGCAGGCATTTGCCGGTGAGCTGCCAGGAGGTGACGAAGACGGTGGGTTCGCCCTGGTCGCTCGGCCGGGTGTGGCCGGTGGCGGTGATGAGGTCACCGATGTCGGTGTCGGCGGTGAAGCGCCCGAGGGCAGGGCCGGAGCCGTCGCGGGTGAGGGCGATCTGGTGGTCGCCGGACCAGTCGCGCAGCACGGCGAAGACGATGCCTCCGAAGTCCCGGACCAGCATGACGCGTCCGGCCACGGTGACGTCCGCGTCGGGCGGCAGGTCGGCAAGGGCATGGGTGGGGGCGGGGACGCCGACGGGGTAGGGGTCGGTGCCGTCGGCGCGCAGCCGGTCGAGTCTGCGGTGCCGGACGCGGACCTGGTCGGGCAGGCCCGCGTCCGGGGCGGCGGGCCCGGCCGGGTCCCCTCCGACGAGGCCGAGCGCCGTCAGGGACGGCAGCCCTTCGGTCGTGGCGGGCCGCTGCCCGCTCTTCGGGTGCCCCTTTCCCCAGAGTTTGCGCATCGAAGGTACGGACACGAAGCCTTCGGCGATGCCGGAGGCGAGGCCGATGCGGGCGAGGGAGGCGGTGTCGCCGTAGCAGATGAAGCGCGGGTACCACTCGGGGTGGTACTTGGCGTTGGAGCGGTACAGCGCCTCCAGTTGCCACCAGCGGGAGAAGAACAGCAGCAGGTGGCGCCAGAGCCGCAGGACGGGGCCGGCGCCGATGCGGGCGCCCTCCTCGAAGACCGACCGGAAGACGGCGAAATTCAGCGAGATCCTGTGCACGCCCAGTCGGGGGGCCGCGGCGCACAGTTCGGCGGCCATGAACTCCATCACCCCGTTGGGAGCGGCGCGGTCACGGCGCATCAGGTCCAGGGAGACGCCGTCGCGGCCCCAGGGCACGAAGGAGAGCAGCGCGAGGAGCCGGCCGTCCTCGCCGAGGGCCTCCACGAGGAGGCAGTCGCCGTCGGCGGGGTCGCCGAGCCGGTCCAGGGCCATGGAGAAGCCGCGTTCGGTCTCGGTGTCGCGCCAGGCGTCGGCCTTGTCGACGATCTCCTCCATCTCCCGCTCGGTGAGGGTGGCGTGGCGGCGGATGCGGCAGGTGGCGCCGGTGCGGCGGACCCGGTGTACGGCCTGCCGGGTGACGCGCATGTCCCGGCCGTTCAGGTCGAAGGAGGCCACGTGCACGATCGCCTCGTCACCGAGCTGGAGGGCGCCGAGCCCGGCCCGGGCGTAGGCGCGGGCGCCGTCCTCGGAGGCGCCCATCACGGCGGGCACCCAGGCATGGCGGCGGGCCACGTCCAGCCAGGCCTCGATGGCACGCGGCCAGGCCTCCGGGTCACCGACGGGATCACCGCTGGCCAGGCACACCCCGGCCTCGACACGGTAGGTGACGGCGGCCTTGCCGCTGGGCGAGAAGACGACGGCCTTGTCGCGGCGGGTGGCGAAGTAGCCGAGGGAGTCCCGTTCGCCGTAGGCCGCGAGGAGAGCGCGGATGCGGGCCTCCTCGTCGTCGTGCAGGGCGGCCTCCAGGCGCTGGGAACGGAACAGCGTGGCTGCGGCGTTCAGCAGGGCGAGCGCGCCGAGCAGGCCGAGCAGGAAGGTGACCTCGCGCGGCGGCCGGCCGTCGAAGGAGCTGTCGGAGACCAGTCCGCCGCACACCCGGCCGGCCGCCCAGGCCAGGTGCTGGCCCTGCGGCAGGGAGCCCGGGAACAGCGAGACCAGGCCCCAGCCCAGCAGGATCGCGACGGCGAGGCCGGCCAGCAGCACGCCCAGCGCCCGCCGTACGGCTCCGCGACGGGAGGCGGCGTAGAACTCCTTGTGGGCCACGACCAGCAGGAGCAGCAGCAGCGCGCACAGCACCAGGGACGGCAGTGACTCGGCGTACCGGCCGAGGGCCACGCCGAGGATGTCGTCGAGGACGAGCAGGCCGAGGTAGACGACCACCAGCCACCAGGCGATCCTCTTGCGGGCCGCGGTGGCGCCGGCCAGCAGGAAGAGGAAGACGGCGTAGGCGAGGTTGGCGCTGATCGGGACCAGCAGCAGGTCGAGGGTGCGCACGACCGGGCGGAGCAGCCGGCGCAGCGGGACGATGAACGCGAGCAGGGCGCACAGCAGGCCGAGCGCCGCGAAGAGCGTCGCGAAGGCCTCCGGTACCCAGCCGAGGCGCCCGCCGGCGGGAGGCCGTATCGGTGCCGTGGCGTCCCTCCGTGCGGCGGGCTCCGCGGTGGCAGTCATGGTTCCGACTCTAGGAAGGGGCCGGGCGGCTCGCCCGTCGAGACGGTGCCGAATGCCGGTCGCACGACCGGTCGGGCGGCCCCCGCGCCTGGAATCGTCGCTTCCGATAGCCTCACGGCCGTGACGGAACAGCACGAACAGCACTCGCACCAGTTCGAGCGGGGCACCGACGGGCCGAAGGTCATCCTGGTCGGGGTGGACGGCTCCGACTCCTCGCTGCGTGCCGCCGCGTACGCGGGTGGTCTGGCCCGGCGGCAGCACGCGATGCTGGCCGTGGTGTACGTGCAGCCGGTGCTCGCGGCGGGTGCGGCGCTCGGGGCGCCGGTGGCGGAGACGACCGACGAGATCGCCGAGGACCTGATCGCGCAGATCCGCGAGGCGGCCGAGCGGGTCAAGGGGATATTCGACCTGCGCTGGGAGTTCCACACCTTCCGCGGCGACCCCTACAACGGCCTGGTGAAGGCGGCCGGCGAACTCAAGGCGGACGCGGTGGTGGTGGGTGCGTCGGAGCAGGCCGGGCACCGGATCATCGGCTCGGTGGCGGTGCGGCTGGTGAAGGCGGGACGCTGGCCGGTGACGGTCGTTCCGTAGGTCGCCGCAGGAGCACGGGGGGGGCCGCCGGGCCGCCGTGCGCGCCGGTCTCACCGCCCGGTCGCCCGGCCGGCCCGCATCTCGTCCTCGGGCACCGGCCCGGGCCGTGCGTGGCGTCTTCCGTCCGGGGCGTGCCTGAGACATCATGATCCGCCGTCAGCCGTTTGCCGTCGGCGAAGAGGTGAGGCGCATGGCCAGGCTCCGTATGGGTGAGGGGATTCTCCGCCGCAAACCCATCGAACACATCGAGGAGACGGAGGTCGGCGAGGGCCCTCGCCTGGACAGGTCGCTGGGGCTCTGGCAGCTCACCGCGATCGGTGTGGGCGGCATCATCGGCGCGGGCATCTTCACGCTGGCCGGCACGGTGGCCAACGGAATCGCCGGGCCCGCGGTGCTGGTGTCCTTCCTGATCGCCGGTCTCGCGAGCGCCTGCGCCGCGCTGTCGTACGCCGAGTTCGCCGGGCTGATCCCGAAGGCGGGGTCGGCGTACACCTACGGCTATGCGGTGCTCGGTGAGTTCGCGGGCTGGTTCATCGGCTGGGACCTGCTGCTGGAGTACACGGCGATCGTGGCCGTGGTGGCCATCGGCATCTCCGGTTACTTCAGTTTCCTGGTCGAGGCGATGGGCGCGAACCTGCCCGACTGGATGCTGGGCGCGCCCGGCACCGGGCAGGGCCACCGGGTCGACCTGTTCGCGGCCGTGCTGTGCCTGCTGATCGCCTGGCTGCTGAACCTGGGCATCCGCAGCGCGGCCCGCTTCGAGACGTTCGTGGTGGCGCTCAAGGTGCTGGTGGTGCTGCTGGTGATCGGGGTGGGCGTGTTCCACATCAGCACGGCGAACTACCACCCGTTCTTCCCCTTCGGCATCAGCGGGGCGTTCACCGGTGCGGCGACGGTGTTCTTCGCGGTGTTCGGCTACGACGCGATGTCGACGGCGGCGGAGGAGTCGAAGGACGCGCAGCGGCACATGCCGAAGGCGATCATCTACTCGCTGGCGTTCTCGATGGTGCTGTACGTGGCGGCCTGCCTGGTCCTGACCGGCATGCAGAACTACAAGGACATCGACCCGGAGAGCGGCTTCTCGACGGCGTTCGAGTCGGTGGGGCTGAGCGGGCTCGCGGATGTGATCGCGGTGGGGGCGATCATCGGCATCCTCACGGTGATGTTCACGTTCATGCTGGGCGTGACCCGGGTGTGGTTCTCCATGTCCCGTGACGGGCTGCTGCCCCCCTGGTTCGCCAAGACGCACCCGACGCGGCACGTGCCGACCCGGGTCACCTGGATCGTCGGGGTGGCGTCGGCCGCCATCGCCGGGTTCGTCCCGATCGGGCAGGCGGCCGAACTCACCAACATCGGGATCCTGCTGGCGTTCGTGGTGGTGTGCGTGGCGGTGATCGTGCTGCGCTACCGGCAGCCCGAGCTGCCGCGCACCTTCCGTACGCCGGGGATGCCGTTCGTGCCCGCGCTGGGTGTCGTGTTCTCGATCTGGCTGATCACGTTCCTGCAGTGGCAGACCTGGGTGCGGTTCGCGGTGTGGTTCCTGATCGGGTGCGTGATCTACTTCGGCTACTCCTACCGGCGCTCGGCGCTCGCCACGCAGCGGCCCGCCGAGTGATCACTCCGCCATGACCAGGCCGTCCCCGGCGGCCCCGCGGCTGAGGACCACCTCCTTGATCCGGTCGCGCACGTTCTCCAGATCGGCACCCTGGGCGATCGCCTGGTTGACGTCGAGGACCCGGCCGGCGTCGAGGTCGTACAGCTGGGGGACGAACTCGGCCTTGGCGACCTGCCAGCGGCCTCCCGGCCGGGCCGGCGGGGTGAAGGTGAAGCGGCCGAGGGTGGACTCGTTGCCGCGCCGGTCCTGGACGCCCTGGTCGTTGAACATCTCACCGGCGATCTGGTCGCCCATGCCGTAGATCACCCAGGTGCCGTTGACCTTCTCGTAGGCCTGCGGGACGTGGGCGTGGGTGCCGAGGATCAGGTCGATGTCCGGGCGGCCCTTCGTCGCCGAGGCGGTGAGCCGCTCGGCGAGGGTGGTCTGGAGCCGGTCGGGCTCGTCCCGCCACTCGGTGCCCCACTGCACGGAGACCACGACCACGTCGGCGCCCGCCCGGCGGGCGGCGCGGGCGTCGGCGATCATCCGGTTCGGGTCGATCAGGTTGACGGCCCAGGGCTGCCCGGGCGGCAGTGGGTGGCCGTTGGTGCCGAACGTGTACGACAGGTGCGCGACCTTGGCCGGGCCCGCCCGGAGGAGCGTGGCCGAGCGGGCCTCGGCCTCGCTGCGGGCGGTACCGGCGTGTTTGAGACCCGCCTCGTCCATGGCGTCCAGGGTGCGCCGGATGCCCCGGTCGCCGTCGTCCAGGGCGTGGTTGGAGGCGGTGGAGCAACCGTCGTAGCCGGTCGCGGCGAGGGCCAGGGCGATCTGCGGCGGGGACTTGAAGGTGGGGTAGGTGGAGTAGTCGCCGTCGGCGCCATAGACGGTGTCCATGTGACACAGCGCCAGGTCGGCCCGCGAGACGACCGGTTCGACCCCGGAGAGCATGGGCCGGAAGTCGAAGCCGCTGCCGTTCGCGTCGAAGGCCGCATGGTCGATGACGGAGTTGTGCGGCAGGACGTCGCCGGAGGCGACGAGGGTGAAGCCGCGGGCGGCGGAGGCGGCGGGCGCAGGAGGCTTGGAATCCTGCCGCTCATGGTTCTGGCAGGCGGCCGCCGCCGCGAGGACGGCGGTCAGGGCCAGGGCCATCTGTTGCCTGCGACCGATCATCAGCTCACCCCAAGATCTTCGTATTTACAGACAAAGCCGTGACGGGCATATGGGTACGAATCTGGCACGCCGCGTAAACAACCCAGGTGGTCTCATTAACCCGTCCGGTGCCGTGCCGGACCGTTTGCCCGACCGTTTGCCCGACCGTTCGCCGGACGCGATCGACCGTCCGCCGCACAACCCCGCACGCCCTCTGTCCACCGGCCGCGCCCTGCGCTGCCATACGGCCATGACGGCCGGAACCTCACTGATCCACGGGACGACGACACCGACCCACGGGACGACGAGACCGCCCGGCGGGACGACGACCGCCGAGCACGAGCTGGCCGCGCTCCAGCGCGAGCACGGCGGTCCCCTGTTCGCCCTGCTGCTCAGGCTCTGCGACGGGGACCGGCAGCGCGCCGAGGACCTCGTACAGGAGACCCTGGTACGCGCCTGGCAGCATCCCGAGGCGCTGCACGCCGACGACTTCGACTCCGTACGGCCCTGGCTGCTGACCGTCGCACGGCGACTCGCGATCGACGCCCGGCGGGCCCGGCTGGCCCGGCCGCCCGAGGTCGGCGACGCGGTGCCGGAGAACGCCCGGGTGACCGCCGACCACGCCGAGCGGGCCGCCGCGATGCTGGACGTCCGGGAGGCTGTGAAGACACTCACGCCGGAACACCGTGACGTTCTTGTACTCGTGTATTTCCGCGGGGCCAGTGTGGCGGAAGCGGCGGAAACCCTGAGGATCCCACCCGGTACCGTGAAGTCCCGCGCGTATTACGCGCTGCGCGCCCTGCGCCGGGTCCTTCCGGGTTATGCAGCCGACCTGCGGTGAAACCGGAAGCCAGGTCAAACCTCGGCAAAGCGCCTTGCTGTGGCCCCCGTTCGGGCATGGGCTGTCCTCATCCGCGTTCCGGGCGGGGGCGGGGTCCGGGGCTGGACCACGCGCACGTACCGGAGGAAGGGCAGGAAGGGATGCTGCACAGAGGTCACGAGAGCACGGACGGCACCGGCGGCGGTGAGCTGGCCGTCCCCATGGCCTGGATGTACGCCGAGTACATCGCCGACGAGCTGCTGCGCACCGGCGATCTGATGCCGCCGACGTCCTTCGAGTTCCGGGCCGGCCGGGACGCGCTGGCGCTCACCGTCTTCCTGTCCGACACCGACGGGGAACTCTCCGGGATCCGGGTGATCTCGCAGCTGGAGCACTGGCTGTCGCTGACCGCCTACGACCAGCCGTGGCGGGACTGGGTGGGCGAGCGCCTGGCCGAGCTGACCGCCCAGGACGCCGAGGCGGGCATCCCCTCGCCGGACCTGGCGCTCGCGGCGGGGGCCTGGCGCTGGCTGGAGGAGACCGAACTCCTCGCCCCGGATCTGGACGCGGTACCGGGCGGCGGTGCGGTGTTCGGGGAGGACGACGGACCGAAGGTGTGGACCCCGGCCTGGCGGCTCGGGCTGCCCCTCGGGCACCTCGCGATCCATCTCTTCTGAACAGGCTCGAATTCATACCAATCCACGGGCCGGGCCGCTCCGAATCTCTGTCCGGGATTCTGTGCGTGGCTTGAGTGATTCGGCTGTCCGCTGCGTACGGGTGGGAGCAAGGAGTAACCCTTCCCCCACCCTTCGGCACGAGGATTCGGCATGAGGTCCCTGGAAAGGCATCGCGACGTCGGCGCGTACGCGCTCGGCGTGCTGGACGAGGCGGAGGCCTTCCGCTTCGAGGACCACCTCATGGAGTGCCCTCGGTGCACGGCACACGTGACCGAATTCGGGTCTGCGACCCGGCAGTTGATGCTCTACCGCCGGGCCACCCCGCGCTTCGTGCCTCCCATGGCACAGCCCGGTCCCCGATTGCTGGACCGGCTGCTCGGCGACATCTCCCGCCACCGGCGGGCACGGCGCCGCCGGCTGCTGTACGGCCTGGCCGCCTCGGTGGTGCTGGCCGTGGCCGGGCCCGGGATCGTGGCCTTCACCGGCCACACGGAGCCGACCGCGCGCGTCACCGCGGCGACCGATCCGCACACCGGGGTGTGGGCGCGGGTCACCTCCGAGGACCAGGACTGGGGCAGCGACCTCCGGCTGGAGGTCAAGGACGGCTCGGGTCCGCGGGCCTGCCGGCTCGTCGCGATCGGCCGTGACGGCACGGAACAGACCGTCGCCGGCTGGACCGATCCCGGGCACGGCACCGGACCCACCACGACACTGGGCGCCGCCGAGATGCACCCGGACCAGATCGCCCGCTACCAGGTCCGCGCGGCGGACGGAGAGCCCCTGGTGACCCTCGAGGCGCCGTGAGAACTCACTTCAGCAGCCGGGACAGCCGCCGGTCCGCCAGCGGCTTGCCGCCCGTCTGGCAGGTGGGGCAGTACTGGAGCGAGGAGTCGCTGAAGGAGACCTCGCGGACGGTGTCGCCGCACACCGGGCAGGGTTCGCCGGTGCGGCCGTGGACGCGCAGGCCGCTCTTCTTCTCCGCCTTCAGCCGTCCGGCGGCCATTCCCCGGGAGCGTTCGACCGCCTCGGTGAGCGTGCTGCGCAGCGCCTCGTAGAGGTGATGGGTCTCCTCCGGGGTGAGGGACGCGGCGAGCTTGAACGGGGACATCTTCGCGGCGTGCAGGATCTCGTCGCTGTAGGCGTTGCCGACGCCCGCGATCAGGGACTGGTCCCGCAGCGCGCCCTTCAGCCGGCGTCTCTCGTCCTTCAGGAGGGCGGCGAAGCGGTCCTCGTCGAAGTCGCCGGCGAGCGGGTCCGGGCCGAGCCGGGCGATGCCCGGGACCTCCCGCGGGTCGCGGACGACGTACACCGCGAGACGTTTCTGGGTGCCGGCCTCGGTGAGGTCGAAGCCCTCGCCGGTCTCCAGTGCCACGCGCAGCGCGAGCGGGCCCTTGCCCGGTTTCGGCGGGCCGTCCGGCAGCCGGTCCTTCCACTGCAGCCAGCCCGCGCGGGCCAGGTGGGTGACCAGGTGCAGTCCGCTGTCCGCCTCGAGGTCCAGGAACTTGCCGTGCCGGTGCACGGCCGTCACCTCGCCGCCCTCGAAGGCGGTGACCGGAGGGTCGTACGTCTTCAGGACGCTGATGGCGACCGGCATCACCCGCACCACCCGGCGGCCGGCCAGGTGCTCGGTGAGGAAGTCCGTCAGCGCTTCTACCTCGGGCAGTTCCGGCATACGTCCAGAGTGCCATCCGGCACCGACAACGCCAGGCGGGTCCGTCGGGGCCGGCCGCTACGGCACCCGGAACTCGCACCACACCGCTTTGCCGCCACCGCGCGCCTCGACGCCCCAGGCGTCGGAAAGCTGGTCCACGAGGAGCAGCCCGCGGCCGGAGACGCCGTCCTGACCCGCCTCGCGACGGCGCGGCAGGGCGCTGGAGGAGTCCTCGACCTCGATGCGGAGCCTGCGGTCGCTGCCCTCGAGGGACCGCAGGGTGACGATCGCCGAACCCTCGGTGTGTATCAGGACGTTGGTGATCAGCTCGTCGGCCACCAGCTCGATCTCGTCGGCGCGGTCGCGGGCGCCCCAGGAGCGCACGGCGGCGCGAATCATGTGCCTGGCCTGGATGAGGGCCTCCGGGTCACCGGGCGCCACATGCTGCTGGAGCCGGCCGCCGGCCCGCGGGGCCTGCGGGGCCTGCGGGACCCGGCGGCGCAGCAGGAGCAGGGCCACGTCGTCGTCGCCGCCCCGCTCCTCGGCCATCCGGATCAGCCGGTCGGCGAGGGCGCGGACGTCGTCCGGGCCGTCGGAGATGAGCGTCGCGAGGCCGCGCATACCGTCGTCGAGGTCGGTGCCGGGCTGCTCGACGAGTCCGTCGGTGCACAGCAGCAGGGTGTGGCCGGGATCGAGTTCGAGGGTGGAGACGGGGTACTCCAGGCGGCCGAACTCTGCGGACAGGCCGAGCGGGAGTCCGCCCTCGACGGGGACCCGACGGCA
This sequence comes from Streptomyces sp. NPDC045022, assembly GCF_056432605.1. Classification (NCBI taxonomy): domain Bacteria; kingdom Bacillati; phylum Actinomycetota; class Actinomycetes; order Kitasatosporales; family Streptomycetaceae; genus Streptomyces; species Streptomyces sp. NPDC045022. Next base: position 82,274 of record NZ_JBWKIR010000013.1, on the reverse strand, counting down.
GGTGCCGTCGGCGTGCCGGAGCAGCGGGTCGATGTGGCCGGCCCGGACCACCTGGACCACGCCGGTGGCCAGGTCCGCCTCCGCGTACAGACAGGTGGCGAAGCGGTCGGTGTCGAGTTCGTGGAGGAAGACGGAGGCGCGGGCCATCACGGTGGCGGGGGTGTGCCCCTCGGCTGCGTAGGCGCGCAGCACGATCCGCAGCTGGCCCATCACGGCCGCGGCGTGGGTGTCGTGGCCCTGGACGTCGCCGATGACCGCGCCGACCCGGCCTCCCCCAGCGGGGGTACCCCCGGGCAGCGGGATCAGGTCGTACCAGTCGCCGCCGATGTCCCGGCCCAGGGCGGCCGAACGGTAGCGGACCGCGATGTCGGCGCCGCGGACGCTGGGGATGGTGCGGGGCAGCATGGCCTGCTGGAGGCCCTGGGCGAGGTCCTTGTCCTGCTCGTAGAGCATGGCCCGCATGAGGCTCTGCGCGATGCTGCTGCCGAGCGCGACCAGCACGGCGCGCTCCTCGGCGGAGAAGCCGCGCCGGTCGCTGTAGAGCAGGCCCATGGCACCGATGGGGCGGGCCTGGGCGATCAGTGGCAGATAGGCGGCCGAGGTGATGTGCAGACCGGTCAGGTGCGGCCAGAGGATCGGGTACTCCTCGGCGAACTCCTCCGGGGACTCGATGAACCGCGGGACGAGTGTGCGGACGACCTCGCTCATCGGGTACGGCTCGTCCGTCCGGGTGACGCGGGTGCCGGGGACGAAGCTGGCTGCGGGGCCCTCGGCGACGAGCCGGATGCGGCCCGCCTCCACCAGGCCCATGACCAGGCTCGCCGCGCCGAGGTGGCGGACGCCGTGGGTGTCCTTCAGCACGTCGATGACGTCCTGGACGCTGCGGGCGTGGGCGAGGGCGGCCGAGATGACCTGGACGATGTTGGTCTGCTGGCGCAGCGCCTGGTCCTGGGCGGCCCTGAGGCTGCGGGCCTCACTGTCGGCGAGTTCCTGGGTGGCGTCGCGGACGATGCCGACGACGCGGCGCGGACGGCCCGATCCGTCGCGCCGGATGTAGCCCTGGGTGTGCGTCCAGCGCGAGGTGCCGTCGCGGCAGCGGATGCGGAAGTAGGTGCCGTAGTTCTCGCTGCCGTCCTTGATGGCCCGGGCGACCACCGAGTCGAGCCGGGCCGCCTCCGGCGGCGGCACCCGGACGGCGAGCGTCTCCGGGCGGTCGTCGTACTCCTCGGGAAGCAGGTCGAACACCTCGTAGGCCTGCGCGTCCATGTGAAAGAGACCGGTGTCCAGGTCCCAGTCGAAGCTGCCCATGCGGTTGAGCGCGAGAATCGGGTCCGGATGGGCGGGCCAGTCCTCCGGGAGTGACAGGGCACGCGCTCCCCGATCAGCCATGGGGCCACCATGCCAGGATTTGCCCGATTCTTCGACTCGGTGTGTTTGCGCTTCGCACACGCCACATCACCGTAGGTCATTTCCCTTGTTTTCCGCATCGGGCTTGCTCGAGTGGCAACCCGGGGAACGTCTGGCCGCGAAGAAGGGCGCGCACCGCTGTGGACTGGTTCACCGCACCCGGCTACTGGTTGAGCCGGCTGGTTCTCCAGCGGGCGCTGGCCGCCGTGTATCTCTTCGCGTTCCTGACGGCGGCCCTGCAGTTCCGGGCCCTGCTCGGGGAGCGCGGCATGCTGCCGATCCCCCGCTTCGTGGCGCGGGTGCGCTTCGGACGGGCCCCGAGCCTGTTCCACGCGCACTACTCGGACCGCTTCTTCGCGGCCTGCGCGTGGACGGGCTGCGCGGTGTCGGCGGCCCTGCTCGCCGGGGCGGACTCCGAACTGCCGCTGTGGGCAGCGGTCCTGCTGTGGCTGGTGCCCTGGGCGCTGTATCTGTCGATCGTCAACGTGGGCCAGACCTGGTACGCCTTCGGCTGGGAGTCGCTGCTGCTGGAGACCGGCTTCCTGGCGGCGTTCCTCGGCAACGACGAGGTGGCACCGCCCGTCGTCGTGCTGTTCCTGCTGCGCTGGATCCTGTTCCGGGTCGAGTTCGGCGCGGGGCTGATCAAGGTGCGCGGTGACGCCTGCTGGCGGAAGCTGACCTGCCTGGACTACCACCACGAGACGCAGCCGATGCCGGGGCCGCTGAGCTGGTTCTTCCACCATCTGCCGAGACCGCTGCACCGGGTGGAGGTGGCCGCCAACCACGTCACACAACTGGTGGTGCCGGTCCTGCTGTTCACTCCGCAGCCGGTCGCCTCGGCGGCGGCCGCCCTGATGATCGTCACCCAGCTGTGGCTGGTGCTCTCCGGCAACTTCTCGTGGCTGAACTGGATCACCATCGTGCTGGCCCTGTCCGCGCTCCGGCTCCCGGGGGCCGCGCCGTCCGTGCCGTCGGCGCCCCTGTGGTACGAGGTCGTGGTACTGGCGGTAGCCGCGCTGCTGCTCTTCCTGAGCTACCACCCGGTGCGGAACATGATCTCCCGCCGTCAGGTCATGAACCGCTCCTTCGACCCCCTGCACCTGGTGAACACCTACGGCGCCTTCGGCAGCGTCAGCCGGGTGCGCTACGAGGTGGTGGTCGAGGGCACGCTGGACGACGCGCCGAGGGAGGACTCGGACTGGCGGGAGTACGAGTTCAAGGGCAAGCCGGGCGACCCACGCCGCTGGCCACGCCAGTACGCGCCCTACCACCTCCGCCTGGACTGGCTGATGTGGTTCGCCGCGCTGTCGCCCGCGTATGCCGGGGAGTGGTTCGGCGGCCTGGTGGAGCGGCTCCTGGAGAACGACCGCGAGACGTTGCGCCTCCTGCGCCGCTCCCCTTTCCCGCCGGACACCCCGCCCCACTACGTCCGGGCCCGCCTCTTCCGCTACCGCTACACCACCTGGCGGGAGCTGCGGGAGACGGGCGCCTGCTGGGAGCGGACGTACGTGCGGGAGTACCTGCCGCCGACACGGCTGGCGGGGGTGACTCAGAGGTCGTAGACGCGCCGTGCGGTGCCCTCGTACACGGCAGCGCGTTCCGCGACGGGCGGCTTGCCCAGGTGGTCCAGGACGAGGACGAGCGAGGGCAGGGCGGCGGCCGCCTCGACGCAGGCGGGGAGCCGGTGGGGCAGGACCACCAGGTCGTAGACGAGGCCGGCCTCGGCAACGGCGGTCGGCGGCGCGGGCCTCGGGTTCCAGGTCGGCGAGCGTGAAGTTCCGCCAGGGGGGTGGGACTGTGCTGGACCGCCGCGCCGAACCGGCGCCGGGCGGGGCTTGATGAGCCTCTTCCGGCGCCGCGACGGTGTGCTCAGCCCCTGCGGACCCGCAGGGTCATCAGCTCGAACGGCCGCAGCCGTACGGTGATCCGGTCGCCGTCGCGCACCGGCGGCTCCCCGTCGCCGCCCGGACGTTCCAGCAGGTCCGTCACGGTGACGTCCGCGACGTCGAAGCCGGCGCTCAGGGTGGCCCGGGCCCGGCCTCCGTGGGCCTCGTGGAAGCGGACCACCACGTCACCGCTGCCGTCGTCGGCGAGCTTCACCGCCGTGATCACGACCGCCTCGGTGTCCACGGTGACCAGCGGGGTCACTTCCCGGGCACCGGTCGTCCGGCGTTCGGGCAGGTTGATCCGCCAGCCCTCGCGGACCGCGTCCCCGATCCCGGCGCCCGGGATCAGGGCGTGCCGGAAGCGGTGGACGCCCTGGTCGGTCTCGGGGTCGGGGAAGCGCGGGGCACGCAGCAGGGACACGCGAACGGTCGTCGTCGTACCGCGGTCGCCGTCGGACCGCACGGTCCGGGTCACGTCATGGCCGTAGGTCGAATCATTGACGACCGCGACACCCCAGCCGGGCTCCTCCAGGTGGACGAAGCGGTGGTTGCAGGCCTCGAACTTGGCCGCCTCCCAGGACGTGTTGGTGTGTGTGGGACGGAAGGCGTGCCCGAACTGCGTCTCCGAGGCGTACCGTTCGGCGTGCAGGTCCAGGGGGAAGGCCAACTTCAGGAACTTCTCCGTCTCGTGCCAGTCCACCTCGGTGTCGATGAGCAGCCGCCGTTCTCCCGGCGGCAGTGACAGCACCTGAACGACCCGGGAGTCGCCGAAGGAGCGGACGATCCGCACCGACGCGCCGTCCTCGCCGGCCGTGACCGACTCGGCGTCCGTGAGGTCGGTGACGGTGTTGCGGTAGAACGAGTCGACATCCCAGGCGTCCCACATGTTCGGGAAGTCCGGATGGAGTTGGAGAAGGCCCGCGGCCCTGCCGGGGGCGATCGTCTCGCGGTCGGCGGCGGGGTCGTAGACGGAGACGACCAGGCCCCGGACGTCCACGGTGATCCGCAGCAGGCCGTTGTCCAGGACGTGACCGCCGTCCGCGGCGGGCGTGTGCGTCGTCCCGCCCTCCACCGCCGCGGTGGCCGCACCGCCCGCCGGAACGCCGGAGCGCGGATGCGGGGCCGCGTTGAAGACCAGCGCGGTCGTGCCCTCCCCGGCCAGCGCGCGCTGGGCGCCCTCGATGACGGCGGTCAGCGCGTCGGCGATCCGCTCGTAGGTCGCGCGGGCCTCCCGGTGCACCCAGGCGATGGACGAGCCCGGCAGGATGTCGTGGAACTGGTGCAGCAGGACCGTCTTCCAGATGCGGTCCAGTTCCTCGTAGGGGTAGGGGAACCCGGTGCGTACGGCAGCGGTGGCCGCCCACAGCTCGGCCTCCCGCAGCAGGTGTTCGCTGCGCCGGTTGCCCTGTTTGGTCCTCGCCTGGCTGGTGAGGGTGGCGCGGTGCAGTTCGAGGTACAGCTCGCCGACCCAGACGGGCGGCTCGGGGTACTCGGCCGCGGCCTTCTCGAAGAAGGCGCGCGGTGTCTCCCAGACGACGGTGGCCGAGCCTTCGAGGTCGCGCAGCCGGGCCGCCTTGGCGACCATCTCGCGGGTCGCGCCGCCGCCTCCGTCGCCCCAGCCCGTGGGCGCTAGGGAGTGACTGGCCCTGCCCTTGTCCTTGAAGTTGCGGGCCGCGTGGGCGATCTCGCCGCCCTTCATGGAGCAGTTGTAGGTGTCGACGGGCGGGAAGTGCGTGAAGATCCGGGTGCCGTCGATGCCCTCCCACCGGAAGGTGTGGTGGGGGAACTTGTTCGTCTGCGACCAGGAGATCTTCTGCGTCAGCAGCCACTTGGACCCGGCCGCCTTGATGATCTGCGGCAGCCCGGCGGCGAAACCGAAGGTGTCGGGCAGCCACGCCTCCTCGTTCTCGACGCCGAACTCCTCGAGGAAGAACCGTTTGCCGTGCACGAACTGACGTGCCATCGCCTCCGAGCCGGGCATGTTGGTGTCCGACTCCACCCACATCCCGCCGGCCGGCACGAACCGCCCCTCCGCCACCGCCTTCTTCACCCGCGCCCACACCTCCGGCCGGTGCTCCTTCACCCACGCCCACTGCTGCGCCTGGGACATGGCGAACACGAACTCCGGCTCGTCCTCGAGCAGCGCGGTCATGTTGGACGTCGTACGGGCCACCTTGCGCACCGTCTCCCGCAACGGCCACAGCCACGCCGAGTCGATGTGCGCGTGCCCGACGGCGCTGATCCGGTGCGCGGAGGGCACGGCGGGCGCCGACAGCACACCCGCCAGTTGCCGACGGGCCCGGCCGGCCGTGCCGTTCACGTCCTGCAGGTCCACGGCGTCCAGGGCGCGCTCGACCGCGCGCAGGATGTCGTAGCGGCGAGCGGAGTCCACGGGCAGCTCGGCCATCAGCTCACCCAGCACCTCCAGGTCCAGCACCAGCTGCCACACCGTCTCGTCGAAGACGGCGAGGTCCATCCGGGTCAGCGTGTACTGCGGCTCGCTCCCGGCGGTCTCCTTGTCACCCAGCTTCGTCGGCAGGAAGGGGTGGTAGTCCAGGATGACCGGGTTGGAGGCGGCCTCGATGTGCAGGCACACCTCCTCGCCGCCCGCCACGGGCGCGCCGACGCGGACCCACTGGTTGCGCGGGTTCAGGCCCTTCACCGGGGTGCCGTCGGGCCGGTAGACCAGACCCTCGCACTGGAAGCCGGGCATGTTCTCGTCGAAGCCCAGGTCGAGCAGGGCCTCAACGGTCTTCCCGGCCCACGCCCCGGGCACCGTCCCCGTCACCCGGAACCAGCTCGTGCCCCACGGAGCACCCCACCGGGCGCCGACCTCGATCGGCTCGGGCTCGGCGGCGAGCCCCTGCGCGACCGGCACCGGCTCGCCGGGCGCGTGCCATACCGCCACCCGCAGCGGCACCGACTCGGGGTACACGGCGGGGCGGATGCGTTCGTCGAGGACACGCCGGAGGCGGGCTTCCACCAGAGTGCGGTCGTCATGCATGCGGGGTGCTCCCTGCGGGGTTCCGGTTGCTTACCAGGGGTGGGTGAGGGTCACGGGGTTCGAGGCGTTGTAGAGCTCCCCCACGGCGCGCAGTTCGAACCGTGCGGCCGTCTCGCCTTGCTCGGGCCGCAGGCCGGAAAGGAAGAAGGCGCGCTGGCCGGTGGCGCCGAGGAAGCGGCGGCTGCCGTCGGGGAGGAGGCGGTGGAGGGTGTGGTGGCGGACGGCGCCGGGGGCGGCGTTCCAGGCGAGGCGCAGGTCGCCGCCGTTCGCCGCGGTGACACGGACGCCGGAGGGTGCGGCGGGTGTGGTGACCGCGTTCCGGACGGCGAGCCCGCCCAGCCGCCAGCGCACCGGGCCCTCGGTGGCGCTGAGCCGGACGCCGAGGGCATGGACGGAACCGGACAGCCCGGTGAGCGGGAGGGTCGCGGTCTGCCAGCCGTTGACGGACTTCTCCGGGGCGCCGCTGTTGACCGGATTCACAGCCAGATACGTGTACGGCGGGGCCGTCCCGGCGCCGTTCGGTTCGGCCGTCGCCACCGCCAGCTCGACGTTCACACTCCCAGCCTCGCTCCGGTACGTCAGCTCGACAACCGTGTTCACACCGATCGGCAGCCGGGTCGCGTACAGATCCACGACCAGCGGTTGATCCGGTTCACCGGCCACCAGCACGCTGCTGCCGCCCCGCCAGGCGTCGGCGAAGTCGAAGGTGACCGTCGGCCGCTCCCCCGCCGTCCGCACCACCCACCGCCGGGACGGCAGCCGGTCCTGGAGCCCGAGGTGGTTCCAGGGCGTGTCGGAGACGACGGCTCCCTCCTCGTACCACCGCAGCCCGTGCCCGGTGTTGAAGACGCTGGCGAACGGCACCGAGGTCACCGTCGAGCGGTCCGCCACCGACACCGCCGGCGCCCGCCACGGGTCGGCGCCGTCGGGCCGGGAGGGGTCGAGCGACCGCCCGCTCCAGAACCGGTCGTCGGCCGCGTGGAAGTCCTGCGGGGCGCGCTGGTCGGCGGGCAGGTGGTTACGGGTCCACTCCGGCCGGTAGAAGCCGATCGAGGTGAGGTGCGGCTTCCCGGCCGGCACGATCGCGTCCCAGTTCACGGACGTGTCCGGCCCGTTCGATTCGACGTCGACGCCTGCCCACAACTGGTACCGGCTGCGCCCAAGCCGGTCCGCCTTGGTCCCCGAGGCGGCCAGCGTGCCCGCGCTCCACCGGAAGTCGACGAACATGGCGTCGGCGGCCTGGAAGAACGCCTGGTTCTGGCTGTCCAGGGCGCCCTGCCAGCTGACCGTGCCGTTCACGGTCATCGCGTCGTACCAGGTCACCCGCTGTCCCCTGGCCGCCGCGAGGGCCTTCAGCTCCTTGACGAACCCGATCATGGCCGTGCCGAGCGCGGTGTTTCCGCCGCCCGTCTCGGCGTTGACGAACCAGCCGTCGAAGCCGTGGGCCGCCGCCACCGCGACGAGTTGCGCGGCGAGCGGGTAGTGCCCGGTGGGATCCTTCCGCACGAGGTCGCGGGTCCACTGGAGCTGTCCGCCGTAGGCGGTGGGCGGCAGGAAGACGGTGCCGAGGACGGGGACGCCGTGCCGGTGGGCGGCGTCCACGATCGGCGCGTTCGGCGCCAGGATCAGTCCCTCACCGGCCGAGCCGCCCCAGAAGACCAGTTCGTCGAGGTACGCCCAGTGGGTGAGGGCGTAGTAGTCGGCGGTGGCCGAGCCCTGGGAGGGGTTGCCGGCGGTGGGGCCGAAGGAGACCAGGGCCTGGATCCGGGCCTGGCCGGAGCGGGCGGTGGCGTTGGCGGGGGCCGGGGTGAAGCGGGCGGCGAGCGGCACGGACGCGGCGTTGAAGGCGAGGTCGGGGTCGTCGGCCGCGCGCCAGGTCTTCAGGCTGCGCCAGGTGATTCCGGTGCCGGGGCTGCCGGCGGGGAGCGAGTCCGGGTACCAGTAGGAGGCGTACGGCGGGGTCGCGGCCGTGGCGCGCGGGGCCGCGGCGACAGGCAGGGCAGGGGTGAGGGCGGCCGCGGTCGCGGAGATCAGGACAGTGCGTCTGGTGGGGTTCACGAGCGGGTGCCTCCGTATGGGGTGGGGAGTACCTGGTCGGGAGTGACGACTTCGGTGATGCCGCGCGCGACGAGGTGTTCCCTGTCGTCGGCACGGGTGTCCAGCACGGTGGTGGGACGGGCCCCGTCGGCGACGAGCCGGAAGAAGGCGTCGAAGACCGGGCCGCCCGGGGCGCATCGCGAGCGGTGGCCCGGCTCGGCGGGCACGACGAGGGCCGTACCGCGCACGGCGGGGACCCGGTGCGGTTCCCGGGCCGCCGCGGCGAGCACCCGGGCGATGTCCTTCGGCTGCCGGTCGTTGGTCAACAGACCGAGTGAGTACTCGAGTTCGGGGAAGTCGGCGAGCTCGTGCGAGACGTCGTGGGAGCACCACCAGGTGATGCCCCAGAGGTCCGGGCAGTCGAGGACGTTCGTGACGGTCGCCTCGGCGAAGGCGGCGGCGTGCTCGGCGGGCACGAGGGGCGCGGGGGCGCCGACCTCCTGGAGCCACACCGGCCGGTGCGGTGCGTCGGCCCAGGCCTTGCTCAGCTCCACCAGGTACGCGGCGTGGTGCCCGGCCGGTACGGAGGTGCGGCCGTGGCGCTGAGCGGTGCCGTTGAAGACCCAGGAGTGCACCGCGGTGAGGTCGCCGAGCCGGGCGGAGTGGCCGGGGGTGAAGGGCTGGTCGTCCTGGTACCAGGCGGCGTCGTAGGAGGCGTGCAGATGGAGCCGGTCCGGGGCGCCCTCGGCGCAGGCGGCGAGCATCCGGGCGAGCCACCGTCCGGCCTCCTCGGCCGTGATCCGGTCGGGGTCGGGGTGGGGTCCGGTGGCGAACTGGTTGACCTCGTTGCCGACGGTCATGCCGATGAAGTTGGGCCGGCCGGCGAGGGCGGCGGCGAGGGTGCGCAGGTAGGCGGCCTGGCCGTCGATCACGTCCGGGTCGGTGAAAAGGTTTCGGCGGTGCCAGGTGCGGGTCCACGCGGGCAGGAAGTCGAAGCTGCTCACGTGTCCTTGCAGGCCGTCGACGTTGACGTCCAGGCCGCGTTCGGCGGCCGCGTCCGCGAGGGCCACGAGCTGGTCGACGGCGCGTGGGCGGATCAGGGCCCGGTTGGGCTGGAAGTACGGCCAGAGCGGGAAGACACGGATGTGGTCGAGGCCGAGCGCGGCGATCGCGTCGAGGTCGGCGCGTACGGAGTCGAGGTCGAAGTCGAGCCAGTGGTGGAACCACCCCTCGCTGGGGGTGTAGTTGACGCCGAAGCGCACGGCAGGGGGCATGGGTGTCCTTGCTCCTTGCGGACGGGGGTGGGGTTCAGCCCTTGACGGCGCCTTCGCCGACCCCGCGGAAGAAGTACCGCTGCAGGCAGGCGAAGAGGGCGATGAGCGGTGCCACGGCGATCACGGTGCCGGCTGCGACGAGACGCTCGTCGTTGGCGAAGGTGCCGTGCAGATAGTTCAGGCCGATGGTCAGGGTGAACTTGGACGGGTCGCTGAGCACGATCAGCGGCCACAGGAAGTCGTCCCAGGCGCCCATGAAGGCGAAGATCGCGACGACGGCGAGGGTGCCCTTCACCGAGGGCAGAGCGATGCGCAGGAACCGCTGCCAGACGTCGGCGCCGTCGACGTAGGCCGCTTCCTCGATCTCGTAGGGCAGGTTGCGGAAGGCGTTGCGCATCAGCAGCACGTTCATCGCGCCGATCGCGCCGGGCAGGACGACCCCGACGAGGGTGTTGTTCAGGCCGAGTTCGCGCATGGTGGTGAACTGGGCGATGACGATGCCCTCGACGGGCACGAGCATCGCCAGGACGAAGACGAGGGTGGCCACCCGCCGGCCGCGGTAGCGCAGCCGGGCCAGGGCGTACCCGGCGAGCGCCGAACCGACGCAGTTCGTCACGACGTTGGCGACGGCGACCTTGAGGGAGTTCAGGGCGTAGTCCCAGACCGGGATGGTGTCGGCGACCCGTGCGTAGTTGTGCAGGGTGGGGTGGCCGGGCAGGAACGTCGGCGGGGAGCTGTAGATGTCCTCGGTGGGGCTCTTCAGGGACGTGGACAGCTGCCAGAGGAACGGGCCGACGGTCAGGGCGAGGACGGCGAGCAGCAGCAGGTACCGCCAGACCAGCTCGCCGGCCCGGATGCGGTGGCCGTGCTGGTCGGTGAGGCGGGGCTCGCCGGCGGCGCCGGTGGGCACGGTTCGCTCGGGCCGTACCTTCTCCAGGACGCTCATGTCTCCTCCCTCCGGTCGGCGCGCAGCACGAGCAGCATCAGCGCGACGGTGACGGCGAACACGACGACGGAGAGGGCGGAGGCGTAGCCGACCCGGCCGGTGAGGCCGGTGCCGGTGCGCTGGACGAGCATCACGAGGGTGGTGTCCTCGCCGGCCGGACCGCCGCTCGGGCCCGCCATCAGGTACACCTCGGAGAACACCTTGAAGGCGGCGACCGAGGAGAGCGCGGCGACCAGCACCATCGTGGAGCGGACGGCGGGGACGGTGACCGAGAAGAAGCGGCGCACCGGTCCGGCGCCGTCCACGGCGGCGGCCTCGTGCAGTTCGCGCGGCACGTTCGCCAGCGCGGCGAGGTAGATGATCATGTAGTAGCCGAGGCCCTTCCACACCGTGACGGCCATCGCGCTCAGCAGGAGCAGCCACTGGTCGCTGAGGAACCCGACCCGGCCGATCCCCACCGCCTCCAGCATCGAGTTGACCAGGCCGCGTTCGTCCAGCAGCCACACCCAGATCAGCCCGACCACGACGATCGAGGCGACGACCGGGGTGTAGAAGGCGGAGCGGAAGAAGGCGATGCCGGGGATGTTCTTCTGCACCAGCAGGGCGAGCAGCAACGGCAGGACGACGAGGGCCGGTACGACGCCGACGATGTACAGCGAGCTGTTGCGCAGCCCGGTCCAGAACATGTCGTCGTGGAGCAGCTCGCGGAAGTTGGCGAGGCCCACGAAGTGGCCCGGGAGCAGGGTGCGGCGGTCGGTGAAGGAGTTCACCACGGTGGAGACGAACGGGTAGAGCACGAAGGCGCCGGTGACGAGCAGCCCGGGAGCGGCGAACAGCCACGGACTGGTGGGCAGTTGGCGGCGCACCCGGGTGGAAGCGGTGGGCGTGGCCATGGCCGGTCAGCCCTGCCGGAGGAGACGGTCGGCGGCGTTGACAGCGTTGTCGAGGGCTTCCTTGGGGCTCTCCTTGCCCTGCAGTGCCTTGGCGGCCTCGTTGCGCAGCGCGGTCTTCATCTGGTCGCTGAACAGCACGGGGGTGTAGTTGACCGCGTTCTTCAGGGACTTGGCGGCGGCGATGCGCACGCGTGTCTCGTCGGTGCCGTCCTCCTTGGTGAAGTACGGATCGTCCAGGGATCCGGCGGTGCTCGGGAAGATGGCGACCTTCTTCGCGAAGGACATCTGGTTCCGGGCGTCGGTGAGGAAGTGCGCGAAGGCGACGGCGGCCGGCGTGTGCTTGGTGCGGGAGTTGACCATCACGCCCATCACGTACATGTTGACGTGTCCGGTGCTGGTGATCTGGTCGGTGATGCCGATGTTCCTGTACAGGCCCGGCGCGTTCTTCTTGAAGTTGCCGAGGTCGAGGGCGCTGCCCGGGTTCATGGCGACGGCACCGGTGAGGAACTTCTTGCCGGAGGACTCGGGGGTCGCGGTCAGTGCCTGCGGGTCGAGCGCCTTGGCGTCGTACAGCTCCTTGTACTTGCCGAGGAGTTCGACTCCCTTGGCGTCGTTGAAGGCGAACGCGGTGCCCTGTTCGTTCATCAGCGGGACGCCGTAGCGCCCAAAGTCCTCGATGGTGGGCACGTTGGCGAGGGTGGCGACCTTGCCGTCGCTCTTCTTCGCCATCCGCAGGGCGTCGGCGAAGAGTTCGCCGTACGTCTTCGGCGGCTGGTCGGGGTCGAGCCCGGCCCTCTCGAACAGGGCCTTGTTGTAGAAGAGCGGACCGGTGTTCAGGTACCAGGGGAAGGCGTACGTGCCGCTCAGTCCCGGCACCTGGTGGCTGGCCCAGGCTCCTGGCAGGTACTCCGACTTGTACGTGGCGGCGGACTTGTCGAGGTCGAGGGCCAGTCCGGCCTTGGCGAGCGGGGCGGCCAGGTCCGGGGAGACGTTGACGACGTCGGGCAGGGTGCCGCCGGCGGCGTCCGCACTGAGCTTGTCGGGGTAGCCCTCGGCGGGCTGGTCGACCCACTTCACGTGCGTACCGGGGTACTTGCGCTCGAAGTCGGCGATCAGGCCCTCGAAGTACGGCTTGAAGTTGGCGCGCAGGTTCCAGGTCTGGAAGGTGATGTCGCCCTCGACCTTGCCGGAGGCGTCGGTCGAACCGGCGTCGTCACCGCCGGAGCCGCAGGCGCTCAGCGGCAGAACGAGGGCGACGGCAGCGGCGAGGGCTCTGCGAGGTATGGGCACGGGGACACGGCTCCCTTGCGGCGTCGGGCTGTTGGTGGCGGCAGTGACCTTGCCCGGCCCCTTCGGGGAAAGTCAATGCATTCGACCGAGCTAAAGCCAGAGGCATTTGATCAGTGCAGGTCAGCACGTGTTCAGCGCGAGCTTGCCGTCATCCACTAATGCGCTTTAGGGTCTTGACACTCAAGCGCATTAGCGAGCACTGTCAGAAAGGGGGCGGATACGTGTCGACCAAGCGGTCCCCCGCACGCCGGCCCACGATGAAGGACATCGCCCGGCGGGCCGGGGTGTCCGAGAGCGCCGTGTCGTTCGCGCTCAACGGCCGCCCCGGTGTCTCGGAGACCACCCGCGCCCGGGTACGCCGGGTCGCCGAGCAGCTCGGCTGGCGCCCCAGCACGGCGGCCCGCGCCCTGTCCGGCGAGGGGGCGGCGACGGTCGGTTTCGTCCTCGCCCGCCCCGCGCACACCCTGGGCGTCGACTCGTTCTTCCTGCAGCTCGTCTCCGGCATCCAGGAGGTGCTCGCCGAACGCCACCTGGGCCTGCTGTTCCAGGTGGCGGAGGACGTGGCCGACGAGTGCGCGGTGTACCGGCGCTGGTGGGCGGAGCACCGGGTCGACGGCGTCCTGGTGGCCGACCCGCGCACGCAGGACCCCCGTCCCGGCCTGCTGGACGAACTCGGCCTGCCCGCGGTGGTGATCGGCGGCGCGCCCGACGTACGCCACCCCGGCCTGTCCACGGTGTGGGCGGACGACGCCGGTGCGATGGCCTCCGTCGTGGACGAGCTGACGGCCCTGGGCCACCGCCGGATCGTCCACATCGCCGGCCTGCCCGAGCTGGCCCACACCCAGCGCCGTACGGCCACCCTGCGCGCGGAGGCGGAGCGGCGCGGCCTCACCGAGGTCCGTTCGGTGACCACCGACTACTCCGACACGGAGGGCGCGGCGGTCACCCGCCGGGTCCTCGGCGACCTTCCTGCCCCGACGGCGCTCATCTACGACAACGACGTGATGGCCGTCGCCGGTGTCGCCGCCGCCGGCGAACTCGGCTTCCGCGTCCCGCAGGACGTGTCGGTGGTCTCCTGGGAGGACTCGGCTCTCTGCCGGATGGTCACGCCCCGCCTGTCCGCCCTGTCCCGCGACAGCGCGGAGTTCGGCCGCACGGCGGCACGGGAGCTGCTGGCACTGCTGGACGGCAACACGGCACGTGCGGTGGGGGTACCGGTGCCACGGCTGACGGGGCGTGGCAGCACGGGGGCCGTTCCGTCCGACAGGCGTGAGGAGCGTACCGGTTCCCCCGCATCCGATTCGCCGGACCTCTGAGGACGGGGGCGTGCCGGTGACGTGCCACCCGCGGCCGCAAGGAGGAGTGTGCGGGGAATTGACCGGATGACCCGTCGGGCGTCGGCCATCGGCCTCTCGACGGAACCACCCCGACCAGGCACAGTTCTCCCTGCGCCGTGTTGCGTACCAGCCAGTGGCCGACGACTGACCGAGGAGTGCCCGTGGGGAACTGGGCCAGGCGGAGCGCCGCCGAGATCGCCGCCGCCGTACGCGAGAAGCGGGTGACGCCACGGGAGGTGGTGGCCGAGCACCTGGCGCGGATCGAGCGGCTCGACGGACGGATCGAGGCGTTCCGGAAGGTCCGCGCGCAGGCCGCGCTCGCCGAGGCCGACGAGGTCGCCTCCCGTGCCGAGCTGGCCGAACTGCCGCTCGCGGGCGTGCCGGTGGCCGTGAAGGACAACCTGGCGGTGCGAGGCGAGTCCCACCGCAACGGCACCGCCGCCGGTCCGGACACACCGGCCGCCGAGGACCATGTCACGGTGGCCCGGCTGCGGGCGGCCGGTGCGGTGGTCGTGGGCCTGACGAACGTGCCCGAGCTGTGTGTCTTCGGTACCACCGACGGCGTGTACGGCATCAGCCGCAATCCCTGGGACCTCTCGCGGTCGGCGGGCGGTTCCTCGGGCGGCAGCGCGGCGGCGGTCGCCGCGGGGCTCGTGCCGATCGCGCTCGGCAACGACGGCATGGGCTCGCTGCGCATCCCGGCCGCGAACTGCGGGCTGGTGACGCTGAAGCCGGGACACGGGGTGGTACCCGCGCAGATCGGCAACGGCGACTGGTTCGGCATGTCGGAGAACGGTCCGCTGGCCACGACGGCCGAGGACCTGCGGCTGATGTTCGGCGTCCTCGCGGGCACCGGTCTCGCCCGGGCTCAGGAGCCGTCACGCAGGAAGATCGCCGTCGCCGTGCGCAGCCCGCTGGCCGGGGTCGGCGTGAGCAGGCCGTATACGACCGCGGTACGGCAGGCGGCCGGGCTGCTGGCCCGGGCCGGGCACCGCGTACGGCGGGCCGAGCCGCCGTACCCCCTCTCCCTGGGCGTGACGTCGTTGCGGCACTGGACGGCCGGGACCGCGGTGGACGCCGAGGGCCTGGACCCGGCGCGGCTGGCCCGGCGGACCCGGGTGCACGCGGCGGTGGGCCGGCGCTTCGTCCGCTCGGTCCGCGCCGGCGACGGCCGCGAACGCCTGCGCGACCGGCTGACGCCCTTCTTCACCGACCACGACGTCCTGCTCACCCCGGCGCTGGCCCGCCGCTCTCCCCAGGCCGGTCCGTGGCACGAGCGCGGCTGGCTGCGCAACATCCTCGCCAACACCGCCTACTCGCCGTTCACCCCGCCGTGGAACCTGACCGGCTGGCCCGCGATGTCCGTCCCCTTCGGCACCCTGCCCTCGGGCGCCCCCTGCGCCGTACAGCTCGTGGGCCGCCCGGGTACGGAGGCCACCCTGCTGGACCTGGCGGAGGAACTGGAGCGCCTGCGCCCATGGCAGCGGACGGCACCGGTGGCGGACCGCACCGGTGGCGGGCCGGACGGCAGCGGGGTCCAGGGACTTTCGTTCGGATCATGCGCGAGCCCGGCATGATCAGAACGAGACCCTAGTCCAGCGCCCGGTACATGATGTGCAGCCCCACCCTCCCGTGCCGTGGGTGCTCGTACGCCTCCGGAACCGTGCCCAGGATCGTGAAGCCGAGGGACGTCCAGAGGCCGACGGCGGGGTTCGTCTCGACCACGGCGTTGAAGACCATCGCGCGGTATCCGCGGGCCCTGGCCTCGGCCAGGACGTGCTCGGCGAGGGCCCGGCCGACGCCGCGGCCGGTGTGGTCCGGGTCGACCATGAAGCCCGCGTTGGCCACGCGGGCGGCCGGTCCGCCGTAGTTGGGGGTGAGGTAGGCAGAGCCGACCACGGTTCCGGCGGGGTCCTCGGCGACGTAGACGCGCTTGGCGGGGTCCATCCAGAGCGCGCGGGCCGCTTCCTCGGTGGTCTCCGGGTCCCAGGCGTAGGTCTCGGCGGCGGCGACGATGCGGTGCCAGAAAGGCCAGATCCGCGGCCAGTCGTCGGCCGCGGCTTCTCTGATCGGCATGGGCGTGAGTCTGCCACGCCCATGCCATCGGCGATCGCGACGGGTCCGGCCCCGGCGTCAGTCGACGCTGGGCAGGATGTGGGGTTCGGCGAGGTCGTCTTCGTACCCCGCGAGGCGGATCGGGGCGGACCGGGCCCACACCTCGAGGCTGCCGAGCTCTCCGGCCCGGCGGCCCGCGCGCTCCGTGCGTTCCTTGGGGCGCTGTTCGCGATTCGTCTTCTCCGGTGTCACCGCGCACTCCTTATGTGTCGGGTCACCCTCGGGGCATACCGGACAGTCTGCGCTCCGGCACTCGTCGCCCGCTCGGGTCTGGATGGAAGGCCAGTTCGGGCGCGGTGGCGCCGGTATCTCGTCTCGGAGCAGGCCGTTGTCGACCGGCTCACCCCAGGACGGACGGTGGGTGTGGGTGGGACCCCGTACTGCTGTCCGTCCAGTCCAGATTAACCAAATGAGCGGACGTCCGCTCGATAGGGAGTGCAAACAAGCTGTAACGCATGCATGTCACTTGACCCCCCAATGCCCCCCAATATGGGGCTATCTGTAACAACGCGCATCACTCGCGCGACAGAGTGAATCACCCACTCGGCCTACGCATGCGAACGTTTCTTCGATCACGGGCCGGGGCTTCCCGGGGGCGGGACTCGGCGCAATTCAAGTGCCGTTGGCCGGGCCGCAAGCTCGCCATGGTCTGCTGGCGTGCGGGCAACGGCTGTCTCGCGGAAGGACCGACGCATGGAGCTGCGCAGCGTCGAGGAGCTGATGGACCTGCTGTACGCCGGCCGGTACCAGCGCGCGCTGCGGACCGCCGCGCTGCTGCGTCGCAACCGGCCCGCCGACAAGGAACTCCAGGTGGCCGGGTTGGTCCACGGCATCGGCCCGGTGCTGTGCCCGGGCGACGAGACGGCGCGGGCCCGGAGTGCGGCCGAGGCGGTGCGCCCCCTGCTCGGGGAGCGGGTGTTCCGGCTGGTGCTCGGGAACGCGGGCCCCACCGACGACGATACGCTGCGCCTGCGTCAGGCGCACGAGGAGAGCCGGACGGGCGGCTTCGACGCGGGCGTGCTGGAGGACTGGCGCACGGTGCTGGAACTGGTGGCGGCCCGCAACTCGCGGCTCGGCGCGGTGGATTGACGGCCAGTAACCCGGCACCCCCGCTCTCCCGCCCGGCCGCGCCGCCGCGCCGCCGCCCCGCCGCCCCGCCGCCCCGCCGCCCCGCCGCCGGCCACACTACGAGCCGGTCGGCACGTCACCGGCCTTCGGCCGCCCGGCGGCTCACCACCTGCCGGGTGCGTAGTCCTTCAGGAAGACGCCGTACAGGTCCTCGCCCGCCTCGCCGCACACGATCGGGTCGTAGACGCGGGCGGCGCCGTCGACCAGGTCGAGGGGCGCGTGGAAGCCGGCCTCGGCCATGCGCAGCTTGTCGTAGTGGGGGCGCTCGTCGGTGATCCACCCGGTGTCGACCGAGGTCATGAGGATGCCGTCGGCCTCGAACATCTCCTGGGCGCTGGTCCGCGTCACCATGTTCATCGCGGCCTTGGCGGCGTTGGTGTTCGGGTGGCCCGCACCCTTGTAGCCGCGGGCGAAGACGCCCTCCATGGCCGAGACGTTCACCACGTACGCGCGTCCGCTCCGCGCCTTCCGGGCGGCCTCCGCCATGACCGACCGCAGCTTGCTGATCAGGATGAACGGCGATGTGTAGTTGCACAGTTGGGTCTCGAGCAGCTCCACCGGGGAGATCTGCTCGATGGTCTGCACCCAGGTGTTGGTGTCGACGACGTCGGGGACCAGGCCGCCCGCGTCGATGGCCGTGCCGTCGAGGTGCCGGGCGACACTGGCGTTGCCCGCGACCAGGGCGAGGTCGGCGACCTTCTGTGCGTCGAGGCCGCTGATACCGACGGGCAGCGCGGCCAGTCCGTCGACCGCGCCGGAGTTGAAGGCGCCGATCACGTGGTGGGCGGGCAGCTCCCCGGCGGGCAGCGGGGCGCTCTCGCCCTCGACCAGGGCGGCGTAGGCGGAGGGCAGGCGGCGCACGGTCTGCGTGGCGTTGTTGATCAGGATGTCCAGCGGACCCGCCTCGGCGACCTGATCGGCCAGCGCGACGGCCTGGGCCGGGTCGCGCAGGTCGATGCCGACGATCTCCAGACGGTGCATCCAGTCCGCCGAGTCGTCCATCGCCTTGAAGCGGCGGATGGCGTCCTTGGGGAACCGCGTGGTGACGGTCGTGTGCGCGCCGTCGCGCAGCAGCCGCAGCGCGATGTACATGCCGATCTTGGCGCGGCCGCCGGTGAGCAGGGCGCGCTTGCCGGTGAGGTCGGCGCGGGCGTCGCGCTTCTCCCGGTTGAGGCGGGCACAGTCCGGACAGAGCTGGTGGTAGAAGTAGTCGACTTCCACGTACCGGGTCTTGCAGGTGTAGCAGGAACGGGGGCGCTGGAGTATGCCCGCGATCCTGCCCTCGTCGACCTTCGAGGAGGGCAGGATGCCCTCGGTCTCGTCGTCGATGCGCTCGGCGGAGCCGGTGGCCGTGGCCTCCGTGACGGCGCGGTCGTGCGCGGTCTTGGCGGCCCGGCGCTCCTGGCGACGGCGCTGCTTGACCGTCCGGTAGATGTGCGAGGTGGCCCGGCGCACCTTGATCGCGTCGGGGTGGTCGACGTCGAGCCGGTCGAGTTCCTCGAGCACGCTGAGGCAGACGGCCAGCCGCTCCGGATCGATACCGGGCCCGTAGACCACCTCGTCCATCGAGGCGTCCGTGGGGACGTCCATGGGGGCCTCCATGGACGCAGACCCGTCCTCTGTCACCGTCATCGCGCTGCCGCTTCCCTGATCACCCGCGCAGCGCTCCGACTCGCGCCCGCCTTCGAACGGGGGATTTTACGGAGCGACGGGGCATACGGCCAAACCCGCCCGCCCACCCCACCGAACAGCCCGGCCTCCCGACCCGTCGGCCCGGCCCCGCGGCCCTCCTGCCTGAGCCCCGGGCCCTCATGCCTGGCCCCGTGCCCTCCCTGCCCGCCCGTCGTCGGGGCGATCCTGCCCGACCACACGAAATAAGCCGCCCGTCCTCCCGACCTTCCCCCCGCCCCGTGCCCTCCCGTCCGGCCTCGAGACCGTCCCGCCGGTCTCACAGAAAGAGCCACCCGGCCCACGCCCCTCCTACCCGGCCCGGCCCCTCCCCGCAGGACGGGACCCCCACCTGCCCTCGGGGCCGTCCCGCCCGACCTCCTGGAAAGAACCTCCCGGCCCCACGACCCTCCGCCCGGCCCGGCCCGGGCCGCCCTGCCCAGCGGACCCCTCCCGCCCGACCTCGGCGCCGTCCCGCCCTACCCCTAGAAAGAGCCCCCGGCCTCACGGCCCCCCCCCTGCCCGGCCCGAGCCCTCCCCGCAGGACGGGACCCCCACGTGCCCTCCAGGCCTCCCGCCCGACCTCCTGGAAAGAACCTCCCGGCCCCACGACCCTCCCCCCGGCCCCGGCCCGGGCCGCCTGCCCGGTGGGCTCCCGCCCGTCCTCGGGGCCGTCCCACCCGGGCTCGCGGGAAAGAGCTGACCGGTCCCGCAGCGAAAGCCGCCCGGCCTCGCGGTGAGAGCCCCGGCCCCGCACCGAGGCAGGCCCCGACGCCGCACCGCTCGGGGGGGGCGTGCTCACCCCCCGACGATCGCGCGGCCGCCGACGGCGCGTGCGCCCCGCGGGGGCCACCCGCACCCGACGACGAAAGCCGCACGGGTGGTGCGGGTGGGAACCCCGTCCAAGGCCGGAGGCCGGGCGCTCAGGCCTCGCAGACGGAGAGCAGCGTCTCCACCTCGTCCGACACCGCCCGGGCGAACACATCCAGGTCCGGCACCGCCCGCGCGTCGGCGACCAGCCCGTAATGGACGCGGCCGCGGTACGTCGAGATCGCGACCGCCAGCGACTGACCGGGCGCCAGCGGGGCCAGCGGGTAGACCTCCGTCAGCTCGTGGCCGCCGAGCCGGAGGCCGAAGCCGGGCAGCGGCACGCTGGTGACCAGGATGTCGAACCACAGCCGCGCGGCCTGCCCCAGCAGCGGCCCGCCGAGCCGGTGACCGAGCGCCGGAACGTGATCGGCGAGCAGCGCGACGGCGCCGGCACCCCGGTTGGGGCCCGCGTCCTTGTTGCGGACCATCGCGGTGCGCACGGCGGCGAGCCGGCCGAGCGGGTCGGGGTCGTGGACCGGAAGCGGTATCAGGTACCCGGAGAGCCGGTTGCCCTGTGGGTGGGCGGTGCGCGGGCGGCGCCGGGAGACGGGGATGAGTGCGCGGGGCGCCACGTCCACGCTGCCGTCATCGCGTTCGTCCAGCCAGCGGCGCAGGGCACCGGCGACGACGGCGATGAGCACGTCGTTGACGGTGCCGCCGACGCTCTTGCGCACCCGGTGCACATCGTCGATGTCGAGGACGACACCTGCGGTGCAGCGGGTCCCGCTGGGCGCGGAGGTCAGCGCGGAGGACGGGCGCATGCCGAGCGTGGACCGGGCGAGCGAGGCGCCGATGTCCAGGGCCCGGCCCACGTCGGACAGCGCGCCCTTGACCAGCTCCGGGACGAGGCCGGGCAGCTTGCGCACGTCCGGCAGCAGACCGCGTGGCGGCTCGATGGCGCGGGGCGCGCGCTCGGGCAGGTCCACCGGGTCCAGGACGCCGGCGGCGAGCTTCAGCGCGCGCAGTCCGTCGGCGAGGGCGTGGTGGAACTTGAACAGCACCGCGAAGGACACCCCGTCCTCGCCGGGCAGTACATGCGCCTCCCACGGCGGCCGGCCGCGCTCCAGCGGGCGTTCCATCAGCCGGCCGGCGACCGCGTGGAAGTCGGCGGTCGGGGCGTGCAGCCGTACGTGGTTGAGCGGGTCGAAGTCCGGGTCGGTCTCGCGGGCCGCGCCGCCGAAGGCCAGGGGCTGCCAGACGTCGCGGATGCGCATGCGCAGGCCCGGTACGGCGGCGGCGCGGGCGGCGAGCAGGTCGGCGGCGTGGGCCCCGGCCGTGGGCGAGTGCGCGCCGAAGACGCCGAGCGCTCCGAGGTGCATCGGATACCGGTCGGACTCCATGTTCCAGAAGGCCAGGTCGAGGGGAGCGAGCAGGTCGGAAGTCACGGGCTTGCCTCGCGCGTCGACGACAGGTGAGATCTGCAGTCAATCTCCGCCAGCCGATTACGGTCAAGTACTATCAGGCTACGCTCAGTTAACAACGGATTAAGTCCCGCCCCTCCGAAAGGGGCGGGACCAGGTGACACGCGAGGTCACCTCAGTACCGGCTGCCCGGCCTGGGGTGACGTACCCCACTCAGACGGGCGCGGGCCGACCGTGAACGCGAGCGCGCGCAGGGAGCGCAGGCCACCGGTCGTCAGATAGGTCCGCCCGTGCGGCCGTCCATCGGCGTGGACGGCCTGGATGTAGCGGTCGGCGGCGGAGGTGCCGGGAGCGGTGATCGTCAGCCCGCCGCTCGGCCAGTACCGGCGGTCGAGGCTGAGGTGGACACGGTCGAAGACCGGGGTGGACAGGCCCCAGGTGTCGTAGCCGGGCTGGACCGGGAAGAGGCCGATGGACGACAGGACGTTCCAGGCGGACATCGTGCCGAGGTCGTCGTTGCCGGTCATGCCGGTGGGCGCGTCGGTGAACAGGGTCAGCGCCGCGTGCACCACGTCCGTGGTCTTCCAGGGCTGGCCGGTGGAGAGGTAGGTGTAGGGCGCGATGAGGTCGGGTTCGTTCATCGGGTTGTATCTGTCGGCGTTGTAGTAGGCGTACGCGTCCCCGTGCACCCACACCTCGCGGGCGGTCTTCTCGGGGTCGGCGAGCAGCCGGTCGTAGGCGAAGAAGGAGTCCAGCCGGTCGTTCGCCGCGCGCTTGCCGCCGATCAGAGCGACCATGCCGGGCAGGTCCTGTGGGACGAGCCACTGGTACTGCCAGGCGGTGCCCTCGTGGAAGCCGGTTCCGCGGGCCGGGTCGGGCGAGCCGGTGAAGGCGCCCGAGGCGTCGCGGGCGCGGAAGAAGCCGGTGGCGGGGTCGAAGATGTTCCGGTAGTTGCGCGACCGGGTGGCATAGCGGGCGGCGTCGTCCTCGTGGCCGAGACCGCGGGCCATCTGGGCGAGCATGGCGTCGGCGAGCGCGTACTCCAGGGTGACGGAGGCGCCGTGATGGTAGTCGGAGTCGCCCATCTTGGTGAGCGGCCGGTCCTTGACGTAGGGCGCGAAACCGCCTGCGAGGTATTCGGAGTTGGCCTCCCGGCCGATGCCCGGGTACTCGGCGGGCGGCACGCCGTCGGCGTTCTTCCTCAGCGCGCGGTAGGCGGGCTCCTCGAACCCCTTGAGCAGGCCCATGTGGTACGCGGTCGTGAGGAACGGGGTGACCGGGTCGCCGCTCATGACGTTCGTCTCGACCGGGCCGTAGCCCCACTTGGGCAGCCAGCCGCCGTCCTCGTCGATCGCGACCACCGACCGGGCCATGTCCCGCGACTCCCGCGGCGCGAGCAGGGCGAGCAGCTGGGCCTGGGTGCGGTAGGTGTCCCACAGCGACCAGTTCTGGTAGTACGTGAACCCGTCGGCGCGGTGGGTGCGGCGGTCCCAGCCGGTGTAGCGGCCGTCGGCGTCGCTGCCGATGTTGGGCGCGAGGAACGACCGGTACAGCGAGGAGTAGAAGGTGCGGCGGAGCGTGCGCGTGCCGCCCTGGACACGGACGCCGGCGAGCCGGTGCTCCCACTCCTCGCGCGCCCGGTGGCGTACGGCGTCGAAGGGCCGGCCGCCCTCGGCGCGCAGATTGCCGGCGGCGCCGCGCGCGTCCACGTACGACATCGCGGTGGTCGCCTCCACGGTGCGGTCCTCGGTGGTGTCGAAGCGGACGTAGGCACCGCCGTGTCCGCTCCGGGCGCCCGGGGTGACGGACGGCCCGTCCCAGGTGCCGTACGCGGTGAAGGGCCGGCTGAACCGGGTGATCGTGTAGACGGTGTAGGGGCCGGTGTCCCGGCAGAAGCCGTGGCCGGTGATCTCGGTGCGCACGGTGCGGTCGTCGAGGATCTCCACGGCGCTGCCGCCCGCCTTGTGCAGCGACTGGGCCGCGTTCAGCAGCACGTTGGCCTTGTCGGTGGCCGGGAAGGTGTAGCGCTGCACGCCGGTGCGCCCGGTCGCGGTCAGCTCGGCGCGGATCCCGGAGGCGAGGCCGACGCGGTAGTAGCCGGGGCTCGCCTCCTCGTCCTCGTGCGAGAACCCCGCCGCGTACTTGCCGTAGTCCGTCTGTGTGACGTCACCGGTGGTGGGCAGCACGGGCAGGTCGCCGCCGATACGGCAGCCGACACCCGAGAGGTGGACCAGGGAGAAGCCGCGAATGCGGTCCTGCGTGTAGTCGTAGCCGGTGTTGTGCCCGGTGTCCGGGGAGAGCTGCACCATGCCGAAGGGCACGGCCGCGCCGGGGAAGGTGTTGCCCTCGTCCTGGCTCCCGATGAAGGGGTTGACCAGGTCGGTGAGGTGGCCGTCGGTCCGCTCTGCGGCCCGTGCGGCGGGGGTGGCGATCAGCGTGGACGCTGCCATCACCCCGGCCAGGCACAGCCGCGTGCGCCGGGTCCCTCTCATGTCGGATGACCTCCGCAGGTTCGACATCGTTGCCTGCATCCTGAGGGGCGAACGGCCCGAACCCGGGCATCCAGTGAGGATTAAGCGAAACGCGTCGCGGAGGCGACGGGGCCGAACGGTGCTGAACGGCGCCGAACGGTGACGGGCGGTCAGAGCGCCGGCGTGACTCCCTCACGGCTGCGGGCGACCCGAGCCCGCTGTGGAAGCGGTGGGCCGGCGCCCCCCTACGACACCCGCTGCCCCTTCCCCAGGGCGATGACCCCGGCCTGGGAGACGGTGTACAGCTCCGCGTCGCGCTCGGGGTTGACGCCGATCGTCGCGCCGGGCGGCACCTCGACGTTCTTGTCCAGGACGGCACCGCGGACGACCGCGCCCCGGCCGATGCGGACGTTGTCGTGCAGCACCGAACCCTGCACGACCGCACCGGGGTCGACGCGTACGCCCGGGGACAGCACGGACCGGGTGACCTGGCCGCGGATCAGGCAGCCCGCGCTGATGATGGACTCGCTCGTGATGCCGCCCGCGTTGAACCGGGCCGGCGAGAGCTGACCCGAGTGGGTGTAGATGGGCCAGTGGCGGTTGTAGAGGTTGAAGGCGGGCCGCTCGGCGATCAGGTCCATGTGCGCCTCGTAGTAGGCGTCCAGGGTGCCGACGTCCCGCCAGTAGCCCTGGTCGCGGGTGGTCTCGCCGGGCACGTGGTTGTCGCTGAAGTCGTACAGCTGCGCCTCGCCGCGCGCGGTGAGCTGGGGCAGGATCGAGCCGCCCATGTCGTGCACGGACTGCCCGTCCTCGGCGTCCCGTTGCAGCGCCTCGATGAGGGCCTTGGTCGTGAAGATGTAGTTGCCCATCGAGGCGAACACGCACTCGGGGTCGTGGGCCAGTCCGGGCGGGTCGGCCGGCTTCTCCAGGAAGCGCTCGACGGTGGTGCCGTCGGAGCCCGGTGTGATCACGCCGAAGGAGGCGGACTCCGAACGGGGCACCCGGATGCCGGCCACCGTCACGCCCGCGCCGCCCTCGATGTGCTGCCGGAGCATCTGCCGCGGGTCCATGCGGTAGACGTGGTCGGCGCCGAACACGGCCACGTACTCGGGCTGTTCGTCGTGGACCAGGTTCAGGGACTGCAGGATCGCGTCGGCGCTGCCCAGGTACCAGCGCGGGCCGAGGCGCTGCTGGGCCGGGACCGGCGTGACGTAGTTGCCGAGCAGGCTGGACATCCGCCAGGTGGTGGTGATGTGCCGGTCCAGCGAGTGCGACTTGTACTGGGTCAGCACGCAGATGCGCAGGACGTCGGCGTTGACGAGGTTGGAGAGGACGAAGTCGACGAGGCGGTACGTGCCGCCGAAGGTGACCGCGGGTTTCGCCCGGTCCGCGGTCAGCGGCATCAGGCGCTTGCCCTCCCCGCCCGCCAGTACGATCCCGAGAACCGATGGCCCTCCACGACGCATGGCCGCTCCCCTCACCCTGGATGATCCATGGATGCCCCGAGCCGACCGGACTAAGCCTGCTTGAGGATCTCCTCGTACAGCCCCGCCGTGCGCCGGGCCACCGCGTCCCAGCCGAACTCGCCGACCGCGCGCTCCCGTCCGGCCTCGCCCATCCGCCGGGCCGCCTGCGGGTCGCCGAGGACGGTGTCCAGCGCCCGGGCGAGGCCCGCCTCGAAGTCGTCGCCCACGTCGACCAGGAGACCGGTGCGGCCGTCGTCCACGACCTCGGGGATGCCGCCCGCCCGCGATGCGACGACCGGGGTGCCGCAGGCCATCGCCTCCAGGTTGACGATGCCGAGCGGTTCGTACACCGACGGACAGGCGAACACGGCGGCGCGCGTGAGGAGTTGGATCACCTCGGGGCGCGGCAGCATCTGCGGGATCCAGAACACGCCCTCGCGGACCCGGCTCAGCTCCTCGTACAGCTCGCGGAACTCGCGGTCGATCTCGGGGGTGTCCGGCGCGCCCGCGCACAGGACCACCTGCGCGCCCGCGTCGATCTCCCGTACGGCACGCAGCAGATGGGGCACGCCCTTCTGCCGGGTGATCCGGCCGACGAACAGGACGTACGGGCGTGCGGGGTCGATGCCGTGCCGGGTGAGGGCGTCGGTGCCGTGGTCGGGCCGGTACAGGTGCGTGTCGATGCCGTTGTGGACGACGTGGACGCGGGCCGGGTCGAGCGCCGGGTAGCAGGCGAGGATGTCCTCGCGCATGGCCCCGGAGACGGCGATCACCGCGTCGGCGGCCTCGATCGCGGTGCGCTCGGCCCAGCCGGACAACGCGTACCCGCCGCCGAGTTGCTCGGCCTTCCAGGGACGCAGCGGCTCCAGCGAATGGGCGGTCACCACGTGCGGGATGCCGTACAGCAGCTTGGCGAAGTGGCCGGCGAGGCCCGCGTACCAGGTGTGGGAGTGGACGAGTTCGCGGCCTTCGAGGGCGGCGGCGATGGAGAGGTCCACCGAGAAGGTGCGCAGCGCGTCGTTGGAGCCGTCGAGGACGGCCCAGGGGCGGTGGCGTACCACGCCGACGCCGCGGCCCTCGCCCCAGCAGTGCACCTCCAGGTCCACCAGGGAGGTCAACTCCCGTGCCAGGAACTCCACATGGACCCCGGCGCCGCCGTACACGTCCGGGGGGTACTCCCGGGTCAGCAGTCCCACTCGCACCCGGCAACCCCCTGGTCTCGGCGGCACGTTCCCCTCATGGTCGCCCAGATGCGGCGCGCGGGGAAGAGCGCGGCGGGCGGTTGAAGCAGCAGTCGCCGCAGACCCCGCCGCCGGGCACCCGGTAGTACAGGCAGCAACTGCGGCGGCGGAAGGCCGTACCGGTGCGGATGCCGGTGGTGCGCAGCAGGGGGTGGGCGAAGAGGTCGCCGGTGAGGGCGCGGGCCCGTTCCGCCGCGTCGGTACGGCCATGGGCGCGGGCCCAGCGGTCCAGTTCGCGGGCCGCGCCGGCGAGGGCCGAACCGGCGTTGCCCCACAGCAGGCCCGCCGCGACACCGTAACGGGCCCTCAGGGCATCCCCTAGGGGTTCCAGATGGCCGTGCAGCACGGTGTCGGCGAGGGTGGCCGCGTCGCCGGGCAGTGGGCGCGGCTCGGTGAGCCACAGGTCGTCGGGGGCGGACGCGAGGGGGTTCCAGCGCAGCAGTCGTGCGTCGAGGTCCGGCAGCCGGCCGTACAGGACGGCACAGCCGAGAGCCACCGACCACAGGCGGGCGGCCAGCCCCTGCTGCGCGATGGAGGCGGAAACCCGCGGCTCCGGGGCTCCGAGCCGGGCCGCGACCGTGTCGACGCGCAACGTCAGCGCATCGCCGTGAACATCCGATGCGGCCCGTACGTAAGTCTCTGCGAGGGTCGGCAGCCCTGCGGGCCCCGGCCCGTCAGGCGCTCCGGCCCGGCCTGGAAACATGCGCAGGACGAAGAAGCCGCCGAGCGGGCGGAGCGCGGCGAGATCCGGGGCGAGGTCCACGACAGGTACTAGTACCAGGCCGGAACCGGAGGCCGGGACAGGGGGTTGGCGTGAAACGTCACCCGTCCCAGGGATGAGCGCAGCGCTCGTGTACTCCATCGGCAGTAGGACGCATTGCGTGCTCAGGTACGACGACGGGAAGACCGCCGGCGGGCAGAGTGTTGGCCATGGAAGCCGACCGCCCGCCGCGCCGGGCTCCGGGCCGCCGCCGCCCGCAGGGCCCGGGCCCCCGCCTCACGCAGAGGAGACGCCGATGAGCGCCCTCGCGGTGTCCGTGCTCCTGTCGTTCGTCTCCGCCCTCGCCTACGCGGGCGGCGCGATCATGCAGGAGCAGGTCGCGGTGTCCTCCCCCGGCAGCGCGTACATGCCGCTGCGCCGGCCGAGCTGGTGGGGGGCGCTGGCGCTCAACGGCCTCGGTGGCGTGCTGCACGTCGTGGCTCTGGCCTACGGTCCGCTCAGCCTCGTACAGCCGCTCGGCGCGCTGACCATCGTCTTCGCGCTGCCCATGGCGGCGCTGTTCGTCGGCCGCAAGGCCGGGGCGACCGCCTGGCGGGGCGCCCTGATGGCCACGGTGGGCCTCGCCGTTCTGCTGTCCCTGGTCGGCTCCTCCGACGCGCACTCCCTGGACGGCGCCCAGCGGGTGACGGTCGCGCTCGTCACCGGCGGGGCGGTCGTGGCGCTGATGTTCGCGGGCCTGGCCGCACACCGGCACCCGGCGGTGCGCAGCGTGCTCCTCGCCACCGCCTCCGGCATCGCGTTCGGTATGTCGTCGGTGTTCACCAAGACCGTCGCCGTCGACTGGTCCCGGGACATCGACCTGGGCGACCTGTCCTCCCTCGCGGTGATCGGCGTGTTCGCCACGGCCGGTGTGCTGCTGTCGCAGGCGTCCTACCGAGGCGGCGGCCTGGCCGCCCCGCTGGCCACGCTGACGGTGGTCAATCCGGTGCTGGCCGCCGCGGTCGGCATCCTCATGTTCGGCGAGACGTTCCGCTACGGCAGCGCCGGCACCGTGCTCGCCCTGGGCTGCGGAGTGGTGGCGGCAGGCGGCCTGATCATGCTGACGACGGAGCGGATGGAGGACACGGGGGCGGCTGCGGGCTCGGGGGCGGTTGCGGGCGCCGGGACGGTTGCGGGCGCGGAGATGGCTGCGGGCGCGGGAGTGGGCGCGGGGCGGACTTCGGGGACGGCTGCGAGCGCGGGAACGGGTGTGGGCGCGGGGCGGACTCCGGGCGTGGCAACGGCTGCGAGCGCGCGCACGGTTGCGGGCTCGGGGACGGCTGCGGGCGCCGGGACGGCTGCGGGCGCGGAGATGGCTGCGGGCGCGGGAGTGGGCGCGGGGCGGACTTCGGGGACGGCTGCGAGCGCGGGAACGGGTGTGGGCGCGGGGCGGA
>NZ_JBWKIR010000013.1:0-53626 GCF_056432605.1 Streptomyces sp. NPDC045022 | reverse complement strand
CTCCGGGCGTGGCAACGGCTGCGAGCGCGCGCACGGTTGCGGGCGCGGGGACGGCTGCGGGCGCCGGGACGGCTGCGGGCGCGGGGACGGCTGCGATGCCGGAGTCCGTTTCCGCCGCCTGCGAGCCGGCTCCCGCGCGGGACGCGCTTCTCGCCGTGCCGCAGCAGCGCCCGGCAGCGGAGTCCGAGGCGAAGACGGCGAGCCGTCCGGAAACGGCCGGGGCCGACGACGGGTCAGCGGAGCGGATCCCGCGGGCGCCGGGCGAGCGCGTCCTGCGGGAGGCGGGCGAACCGGTCCTGCGGGAAGCGGCCGAACCGGGTCTGCGGGAGCTGCTGGTACCGGGGCCGGACGGCAGCGGCGGCGGCACCGAGGGCGGCGAGGCGCCGGCCGGACACGCGGCGCCCCCCGTGGCGAGCGCCGCGCTGCCCCTGAGCATCTACGTGCCGCTGCCGCTCCTGGACCGGCACCGGGCGTGCGTCAGATCCTGACGCCCCCGGCCCGCAGATAGGCGAGCGGGTCGATGTCCGTGCCGAAGCCGGGCCCGGTCCGCACCTCGAAGTGCAGATGCGGGCCGGTGACGTTCCCGGTGGCACCGGAGCGGCCGAGGCGCTGGCCCGTGGTGACATGCTGGCCGACCCGCACGGAGATGGCCGACAGATGCGCGTACTGGGTGTAGCGGCCGTCGGCGTGCCGGAGCACGACCTGGTAGCCGTAGGCGCCACCCCACCCCGCGGCCACCACCTGCCCGGCCTCCGCCGCCCGCACCGAGGTGCCGGTCGGCACGAGGAAGTCGACGCCCGTGTGGTAGCCCTTCGACCAGTGCGAGCCCGCCATGTGGTAGCTGGTGCCGATGGGCGCGTTCACCGGTGCGACGAGCGAGTGACCGGTCGGGGATGTGTGATGGGGAGCGGACTTCTTCTCCGAAGGGACTTTCTTCTTATCCGAAGGGACTTTCTTCTTCTCGGAGGGGGACTTCCTCTTCGGTGACTTGGTCGTGGTGTGGGTGTCCGGCGCGGCGCCGGTGGCGCGCAGGCTGAGCCGCTGGCCGGGCAGGATGAGATCGGGATCGTCGCCGATCGTCGCGCGGTTGCCCGCGTACAGCTGCCGCCAGCCGCCCCGGACATGGTGGTCGCCGGCGACGCCGGACAGGGTGTCACCGTGCACCACCGTGTACATCTCGGCCTGGCCCGCGCGGGACTGCGGGGTGGTCTGCGGCCGCACGTCCTGCACCGGGCCGGTCTTCGCGGCGCGGGCCTTCGGGCCGCTCCGCGCAGGGTGCGTGGCGACGCTGTCCGTGTGCGGATCGGGTCCGGCACCGCCCCGCGTCAGCCCGGCCCGCACCGAGCACACCGGCCAGGCTCCCGGCCCCTGCCCGTCGAGCACCCTCTCCGCGACGGCGATCTGCTGGTCGCTGGTCGCGAGATCGGCGCGCGGCGCGTACCGGGTACCGCCGTAAGCCTCCCAGGTGGACCGGGTGAACTGCAGCCCGCCGTAATAACCGTTGCCGGTGTTGATGTCCCAGTTGCCGCTGGACTCGCAGGCGGCGACCTTGTTCCAGGTCCCCGCGTCGGCGGCGCCGGCCGTGCCGGCGGCGACCAGCGGGATCGCGAGGCCGGCACCGCCCGCCGTGACGGTGAGTGAGGCGCGGTTGATCCTGCTCGGCTGGTACCGGCGGTGCCGGCCGCGTACGGCCATGTCCGAAATCCCCTCGGCATGCGTCAGGAGGGGCAAAAGTAAGCGCGGCGAACAGGCCATGACAAGACAGGAATTCGGCCTTGCGTCCCTGCCAAGTGGCCGGGAACGGCCGTTCCTTGGACGGGATCGCGGAAGAGTGAGGCTCAGAGCGCCGTCACTGCGTAATCAAGCGTGGCGGGTCGGATGTGCGCTCGCCGTAGCGGCACGTCAGGATGGGCGAGGGCCCGTACTGACGGAGCCGTAGTCACGAGGCAGCTAGGGAGCAGGCGGTATGAGCACTTCAGCGCAGATCGGCGTCACGGGACTCGCGGTCATGGGCCGCAATCTCGCCCGCAACTTCGCTCGCAACGGCTACACGGTCGCCGTGCACAACCGTACGGTCTCGCGGACGAAGGCGCTGGTGGAGGAGTTCGGGCAGGAAGGGGACTTCATCGCGGCCGAGACCGCCGAGGACTTCGTGGCGGCGCTGGAACGCCCCCGCCGGCTGGTCATCATGGTCAAGGCGGGTGAGCCGACGGACGCGGTGATCGAGGAGTTCGCGCCGCTGCTGGAGCCCGGTGACATGATCATCGACGGCGGCAACGCGCACTTCGCCGACACCCGGCGCCGGGAGCGGGAGCTGCGCGAGCGGGGTATCCACTTCGTCGGTACGGGCATCTCCGGCGGCGAGGAGGGCGCGCTGCACGGGCCGAGCATCATGCCGGGCGGTTCGAAGGAGTCGTACGAATCCCTCGGCCCGATGCTGGAGAAGATCTCCGCGAAGGCGGCGGACGGCGCACCGTGCGTCACGCACTGCGGCCCGGACGGTGCCGGGCACTTCGTGAAGATGGTCCACAACGGCATCGAGTACGCCGACATGCAGCTGATCGGCGAGGCGTACCAGCTGCTGCGCGATGTGGCCGGTTACTCCCCCGCGCAGATCGCGGACATCTTCCGCACCTGGAACACGGGGCGGCTGGACTCCTACCTGATCGAGATCACCGCCGAGGTGCTGTCCCATGTGGACGAGGCGACCGGCAAGCCGTTCGTGGACGTCGTGGTCGACCAGGCCGAGCAGAAGGGCACCGGCCGCTGGACCGTGCAGATCGCCCTGGACCTGGGCGTGCCGGTGTCCGGTATCGCCGAGGCGGTCTTCGCCCGTTCCCTGTCCGGCCACGCGGGCCTGCGGGAGGCCTCGCGGGGGCTGGCCGGGCCGACGGCGTCCGCGCTGAGCGAGTCGGAGGCGGCGGCCTTCGCGGACCGGGTGGAGCAGGCGCTGTACGCGTCCAAGATCGTGTCGTACACGCAGGGCTTCCACGAGATCGCGGCGGGCAGCGAGGAGTACGGCTGGGGCATCGACCCGGGCGCCGTCTCCGCGATCTGGCGTGGCGGCTGCATCATCCGCGCGGCCTTCCTCGACCGTATCCGTGCCGCGTACGGCGCCCGCGCCGATCTGCCGAGCCTGCTGTCGGACGAGACGTTCGCGCAGGAGATCGCGGCGGCGCAGGACGACTGGCGCGAGGTGCTGGTCGCGGCGACGCGGCAGGGCGTGCCGACACCGGGCTTCGCGGCGGCGCTCGCGTACTACGACGCGCTCCGCGCGGAACGTCTGCCGGCGGCTCTGACGCAGGGGCAGCGGGACTTCTTCGGGGCGCACACGTATCGGCGAGTGGACCGGGACGGGTCGTTCCACACGCTGTGGGGCGGGGACCGGTCGGAGGTGTCGGCCTAGCCGGACGTCTGGGGGGGCGGGGGCGGGGGAACGGTCGCGGCGCCGGTGCGGGTTCGTCGTGGCCGGTCGCGCAGTTCCCCGCGCCCCTGAGGTGGTGGCCCCGCTCGATGTCCTCAGGCGAGCGGCGGGCCGGCCTGGGGACTCGGTGCGCCCTCGATGTCCTCAGGTGAGCGGCGGGCCGGGCTCGGGACTCGGTACCGGCTCGGGCCCCGGTGGGATCGGGGACGGTGAGGGCTCCGGCGGGCCCGGTGCCGGGGGTGCCGGGGGCGGGGTCGGGTCGGGACCCGGTGCGGGTGGCGTGGGCTCTGGCCCGGGGCCCGGCGGGGTGGGCTCGGGGCCTGGATGCGGGGCCGGGACGGGGCTCGGATACGGGTCCGGCGGGGTCGGGCCCGGGCCCGGCGCGGGTACCGGCGGGACGGGGTCGGGGTACGGGTTCGTCATCGGTGTCCTCCGGGCAGTCACTGGACGTCGCCTCTGGACTACTCCCCCGCCTACCCGACAGCCGCTCCAGCACTCACCCGACGGCGGGACCGGACGGGTCCAGGTGGGTGCGGGGCTGCGCCGGCGGCCGAACGGGGGCGGCGGATATCAGCGGCCGGGCAGCAGTGTCCTGGCAGCCGGCGTCCGTGCGAGTGCCCCCCGCCGGAACCCGGGGCTCAGTGGCACCACCGGAATCCGGTCTCCACACTCCGAGCCCACGGCAGGCCGGACCCGCGAGAGCCGGGCACCCTCGTCCGTGACCCGCCGGGGTGGGCCCGAACGGCCCCGCCGGAATCCCCGGGCTCAGTGACACCGCTGAGACCCCGGGCCAGCTCCGCCCGGAACCGGGATCGGTGTCCCCACCGGAACCCGGCCTCCACCGCGAACCCAGGCCCTTCGGTGAGCGGCTGCCGGGCGGGGTAGCCATGGCGGCCCCGCTGGGTGACGGCGTACACCGGCCGGCCCAGGCTCACCCGCACCGGGCCGCAGCAGCCAAGCCCCACCCGAGTCCCGGCCCCAACAGTCCAGGCTCATCCACGTCCGACCCCAGCAACCAGCCCCACCAGAGCCCCGGCCTCAGCAACCGAGCCCCGCCCGAACCCGGCCTCAGTCGCCAGGCACCGGCATGAGTGACCGGGACACCCCGTCACCTCGGGTCGGTCGGTCCCGTAGTGCGAACCGGTCGGTCAGAAGTTCTCGGGGTGGGCACGCAGCCAGTCCTTCGCGGCCGTCAGCAACCGCGGATCGGCCGACGGGGCCACCTCGGGGTGCCGTTCGGCCCACTTGACGACGTACGGGCAGAGCGGGGCCACCGGCACGCCCTCGCGCTCGGCGAGGGCGTACAGCTCGCGGGCCAGGGAACCGGCGATGCCCTTGCCCTCGTGTGCCGGCTCCACGATCGTGTGCACCGGAACCAGGGCGCGCGCGGGCGACTCCAGGACGAAGTACTCGATGTGGCCGACGACTTCACCGTCGCCGACGGCCTCCAGGCGGCCCGCCGCCCGGTCGTCGCGGATCTCGATCTCGCTCATGGGCACGCACGCTCCTGGTCCTGGTCCGCCGGTCAGGCCGTGACGGCCTGCGGGCTGCGCTGCTGGTCCGAGCCGGGCACCGGCGCGGACGGGTCGGCGCCGAGGGACACGATCCGGTTGTCACCGTCGACGTGCACGACGCGCGGCTTCAGCGCCCGCGCCTCGGCGTCGGTGACCTGAGCGTAGCTGATGATGATCACCAGGTCGCCGGGGTGGACGAGATGAGCGGCCGCCCCGTTGATCCCGATCACGCCGGACCCGCGCTCGCCCTCGATGACGTACGTCTCCAGCCGGGCACCGTTGGTGATGTCGACGATGTGCACGAGCTCGCCCGGCAGCAGGTCGGCGGCGTCGAGGAGATCCGCGTCGATGGTCACCGATCCCACGTAGTGCAGGTCGGCCTGGGTGACGGTGGCGCGGTGGATCTTGGACTTGAACATGGTGCGAAACATGGAGAAACTCCCGGTTTGTCTGCTCCCTGCCTGCCGCAGGTCAAGGGCGTCGTCCGGAGAGTACATCGATTGGCATGTCTGGTCAGCTGTCGCCGGGTGTTGAAGGACTCACACTGGCCCATTGCTGACCTTCCTGACGCCGCGCCAGGGAGATGGGCACCGCGTCACGGGAATCTCGGCGCGCTTTTCGTTCCAGTCGATGTCGAGTGCCTGGAGGAACGCCTGGACCGGCTGGGCACCGGGCACGACGCACTCCCCGTCGAAGAGCAAGAGCGAAATGCCGGTGATGCCGAGCTGCCTCGCGCGGAGTATGCCCGCGCTGGTGGCGCAGGATTCGCCGGCGGGGGCCTCGCGTGCCGTGCCCGCGCTCACGTCGTCCCATGCGCAGCTGCGTCCACGTAGGTGCCGGCCCGGATCCGGAACAGCCGACCGTCCGGCGTCACGCCGAACCGCTCGACGCGACCTCCGGGGTCACCACCTACGCCGCCCACCGGGTCCTGGCCGTCGAGCCGCCGCCGACGGCGCGGTCGTCCTGGACTTCGACCGCGCCGCGAACCTGCCGTGCGCCTAACGGACCTGGCCACCGTCCTGCGGGGTGGTCACTTCTCCCAGCCGACCGTCTCCGGGAGGGGGTTGTAGAAGATGGTCGCGCCGACGTTGGCGAGGCCCTTCTTCACGCCGTAGGTCGAGGGTCCGCTGAACAGCGGGAGGAAGGCGTACTCCTGGAGCGCCTTCCGTTCGACCTCGTTGGCCGCCGCGGCCTGCTTGCCGAGGTCGGCGATCTTGCTGGTGGCACGGATCTCCGTGTCCAGCGCGGGCGAACCCGCACCGGTGATGTTGGAGTCGCGGTCGGAGCAGTAGAAGTCGCACAGGTAACGGGCGCCGAACGGGTCCATCGAGCGGTTTCCCGACAGGAACAGATCGAACTTGCGGTCGCTGAGGATCTTGGAGAAGTCCGCCTCGTCGGCCTTCCTGATGTCGAGGCGAATGCCCACCGGTTTCAGCATCGCCGCGAAGGCGCCGGCGGTCGCCTTGTCCAGCGGGTCGTCGCCGAGGAGCGTGTAGCCGACTTCGAGCTTCTTGCCGTTCTTGACTCGTACACCGTCGGCCCCGGGCTTCCAGCCCGCCGCGTCGAGTGCCTTTCGTGCCTCGTCCGGCGCGTACTTCAACACGGCCGAGACGTTGTCCTCGTAGCCCTTCTGGAAGCTGTAGAGGATGGCGGAACCGGGCAGCGGCTTCTTGTAGTCCAGGCCCTGGAACCTGATCTTCGCGGTCTGTGTGCGGTCGATGCTCTCCTCGATGGCCTTGCGCACGGTTTTGTCGGCGAGGACGGAGGACTTGGTGTTGAAGTAGAGCGAGTACTCGAAGGGGCTTCCGCCACTGCGGATCTCCGTGCCCCGGAGCCCCTTGATCTGCTTGAGGCTCTCGGCGTCGACCGCGGAGACGTAGTCGAGCTGCCCGTTCTTGAAGGCGTTGATCGCCGCGGCCGATTCCAGGTTGACGTAGACGCGCTTGTCGAGCTTGCCCTTCCTGCCCCACCACTTCGGGTTGCGGACGAACGTGATGTCGCCCGAGTGGGTGTCCCACTTGCCGACGGTGTACGGCCCCGCGCCCCACTCCGGGTGGGCCTTCTTGACGTAGGCGTTGTTGAAGTTCTGGACCGTCGCGGCCTTGGGGTGCAGGAAGGTGGTGAACAGGCTCGACCAGGAAGGGTTCACTCCCTTGAAGGTGATCACGGCCTGCTTGGCGTTGCTGCCCTTCTCGACCGAGGTGATCTGGTCGTAGCCGTCCGTGGAGGAGGCGGCGTAGGCCTTGTCGGAACCGTTGTTGGCCTTCCACGTGGCCTTGATCGCGGTCCAGTCGATGGGTGTGCCGTCGTTGAAGACGGCCTTCGGGTTGATGGTGAGCCTGATCTTCTGGTTCCCGCCTTCCACGGAGACCTTCACGTCGCTGAAGTAGTCCGGGTTGTACTGCACCTCGCCGGTCGCCGAGTAGGTGATCGCGTCGGCGTTGTACCAGGCCCAGACACGGGACGCGGTCAGCGTGGCATTGACGTTGAACGGATTGCCCTGGTCGTCGAAGGTCCCGACCGTGGTGTACGTGCCCCCCTCCTTGATCCGGTCGTACGGCGTCGGGTTGTAGTCGGCGACGGCCGATGCCGCCGAGGGAGCGTTCTTCGCGTCCGACTGCGCGGAGTCCTTCCCCGACGAGGACTGGCACGCGGTGGCGGTGACGGAGACGGCAGCGATCAGAGCGACGGGCAGGGCCAGTCTCGTGCGCATGGTGGAAGGTTCCTTAGAGGTCGGTGAGGGACAACATCGCCGGGCCGGTGTTCAGACGCCGTGGCAGGCGTACTGATGGCCGGGGCGTCCGGCTGCGGAGGTCGGCACGGGGGGCTGGGTGCGACAGCGGTGCCGCAGCTCCTCGTCGGCAAGGCGGTACAGCGGGCAGCGGTCGACGAAGACACACCCCGCGGGCATGTGCGCGGCGTTCGGCTGCTCGCCCTCCAGCACGACGCGTTCACGGGTGCGTTCCCGCTCGGGGTCGGGTACCGGGATCGCCGACAGCAGCGCACGGGTGTAGGGGTGCTTCGGATCGGAGAAGATCGTCTCGGTGTCCCCGGTCTCGACGATGTGCCCCAGGTACATCACCGCGATGCGATCGGAGATGTACCGGACCACGGCCAGATCGTGGGCGACCACGAGGTAGGCCAGGCCGAGTTCCCGCTTGAGCCGCGCCAACAGGTTGATCACCCCGGCCTGTACCGAGACGTCCAGGGCGGAGAGCGGCTCGTCGAGCGCGAGCAGCTTCGGCTCCGTCGCCAGGGCACGGGCGATGCCGACCCGTTGGCGTTGGCCTCCGGAGAGTGCGGCCGGGAAGCGGTCGGCCACCGAGTCGTCCAGACCCACCAGGGTCAGCAGTTCGTGGACCCGTGCACGTATCGACTCGCGATCACGCCCGATCGCCCGCAGGGGTTCGGCCAGCGAGTGGAATACGGGCATCCGGGGGTCCAGAGCCCCCAGGGGGTCCTGCATGACGATCTGCACGTCCTGCCGCAGCTCCCGTGGGCGCGCGCCGGATGCGACCGTGCCGACGTCGATGCCGGAGACCTCGATCCGGCCGCCTTCGGGCCGTCTGAGCCGAAGGATCTCCATCAGGGTCGTGGTCTTGCCGCTGCCGGACTCACCGACCAGGCCGAGCGTCTCGCCGGCGCGCAGCTCGAAGCTGACCCGGTTGACGGCGTGCAGCGTGCCGACCCGGCGCTTGAGGAGGGCGCCCTTGGTGACCGGAAAGGTCTTGACGAGGTCCTCGACACGGAGCACCACCTCGCCGGCCTCGGCACGACGCGAGGGCGCCGGTCGGCCGAGGGGCGCGGCATCTCCCGTCGGGTCCAGGGATCCGTCGGCGATCTCGGTGGCGCGAAGGCAGGCCACGTGTCCGTGCCCGGTGACGTGACGCAGCTCCGGTTCGTCGGAGCGGCACGCGCCGAGGGCGACGGCACAGCGGGGTGCGAAGGGGCAGCCGTCCGGGAGGTTCACCAGGGCGGGTGGCTCGCCACCGATGGGGACCAGGGGGCGGCGGGACCCGCCGTCCACGGTCGGCACGGCGGCCAGCAGCCGCGCGGTGTACGGCATCGTCGGCCGGCGGAAGAGTTCCTCGACGCCCGCGTGTTCCACGAACCGGCCGGCGTACATGACGGCGACGTCGTCCGCGTGGCCGGCGACGACCCCGAGGTCGTGCGTGATCAGGACGAGACCGGCGCCGGTCTCCTGCTGTGCCAGCCGCAGCACGTCGAGGATCTGGGCCTGCACGGTGACGTCGAGTGCGGTGGTGGGTTCGTCGGCCACGAGCACGGACGGCCTGTTGGCGATGGCCATGGCGATGACCACGCGCTGGCGCATGCCGCCGGAGAACTCGTGCGGGAAGGCGGCGGCCCGGTTGCGCGGGTCGGGGATGCCGACGAGATCGAGCAGTTGCACGGCCTGTTCCCAGGCCGCCCGCTTCGTCAGGTCCTGATGGACCCGCAGGGCGTCGGAGAGCAGCCTGCCCACCGAGAAGATCGGCGTGAGGGCGGACAAGGGGTCCTGGAAGACCATGCCGATGGAGTTGCCGCGGATCTTCGACAGCGCCCGGTCGTCGAGGCCGATGAGGTCCCGTCCGCCGAGCAGCACCTTGCCGCGCAGGTCGGCGGTGGGCGGCAGCAGGCCCATGATGCCCATCGCGGTGGCCGACTTGCCCGAGCCGGATTCACCGACGATGCAGAGGGTCCGGCCGGGCAGCAGGTCGAAGCTCACGCCGCGCACCGCCTCGACGGTGCCCGCCTCGGAGGGGAAGGAGATCCGCAGATCCCGCACGGAGAGGACGGGTACTGCGTCGGTGGGTGGTGCCGGGGCGGGCAGCGGGCTCGCGAGGGTCATCGTCGGCCTCCTGCCGAGCCCGCCACCGACGTGGGGTCGAGGGCGTCGCGCAAGCCGTCGCCGATGAAGGTCATCGACACGGTGAGCAGAACGACCAGCCCGGCGGGGACGGCGAAGAGCCAGGGGGCGCTCGTGACGGTGCTCGCGCCGTCCGCGAGCATCGTGCCGAGGGAGACGTCCGGGGTCTGGACGCCGAACCCGAGGAACGAGAGGGAGGTTTCGCTGAGCACGGTCGCCACGACCCCGAGCGTCAGGTTGACGATCAGCAGGGAGCCGAGGTTGGGGATGATGTGGCGGAAGATGATGCGCAGTGGGCCGACGCCCATGAACTCGGCGGCCTTCACGTAGTCCCGTTCGCGCAGTGAGGTCGAGACGGACCAGATCACCCGCGCAGTGGACATCCAGCCGAACACGGTCAGCACGACGATGAGGACGCGCCAGTCGCCGGCCAGCCGGTGGGAGACCAGAGCGAGGATGAGGAACGAGGGGACGATCAGGAGGAAGTGGATGACGGCGAGGGTCACCCGCTCGACTCGGCCCCCGAAGTACGCGGCGCCGGAGCCGATGATCGCGGCCAGGACGATCGTCAGTACCGACACGCTCACGGCGATGATCAGGGAGCGCTGGAGCCCGTGCACGGCACAGGCGTAGATGTCGTTGCCACCCTGGTTGGTGCCGAACCAGTGGAGGCTGCTCGGAGGCTGGGTGAGTGCGGTGAAGTCGGCGTCGGTGTACGCGTAACCGAAGGCACCGAACAGCACCAGCAGCACGAAGATCACCACTCCGACGACGGCGAGGCGGTTGCGCATGAAGCGGCGCAGATAGAGCCGGCCAAGGCCGAGGTTCCAGTGCTTCCGCGCGGTGGTCACCGGTTCCGGAGTCCGCTCCGCCGCGATCGGACGGGAAGGTGCGTCGGTCGTCGCGTCGGTGGTCACGTCAGCTCACCCGGACTCTCGGGTCGAGGAACACCGTGGCGATGTCCGCGAGGATCGCTCCGATCGCGGTCAGAGCCGCGGCGAAGGCAGCCGTCGCGACCGCGCCGTGTACGTCGTTCTTGCTGATGGTCTGGATGAAGTAGCGGCCCATGCCGTTCCAGCCGAAGATCGTCTCCGTGATGACGGCACCGGTGAAGACGGCCGGGACGCTGAACGCCACGGAAGCCGCCGTCGGGATGAGCGCGGCCCTCAACGCGTGCCTGCGGATGGCCTGACCGCGGGTGAGGCCGGTGGCCTGGGCGGTCCGCACGAAGTCGGCGTGGAGCATGTCGAGCAACAGTGAACGCTGCGTCAGGTGGTAGCCGACGTAACCCATCAGCGTGAGCGTCAGAGTCGGCAGGATCAGGTGCAGGAGGCGGTCACCGATCGTGGGGAGCAGTCCTTCGACGCCCGGTGAGTTCTCCCCGGCGACGTAGAGGAAGTGCAGCCCGGCGTGCTGGTTCAGCCAGATGGCGACGAAGACCATGGCGAGGGCGGCGACGGAGGTGGGGACGTTGAACACCACGATGGACACGGCCTGCGAGACCCGGTCGGCCCAGCCGTACTGCCGTGCGGCGGTGTAGACGCCGAGCGCGACGCCGATCACGACGGACAGCACCGTCGCGACGACGACCAGCTCCGCGCTGATGAGCGCCCGGTAGCCCACTTCGCCGTTGACGGAGACGCCGGTGGGGGACTTTCCCCAGTCGAAGCGCAGGGTCACCGAGGTCAGCCAGTCCCACCAACGGTGCACCAACGGCATCCTCGGGTCCAGGTTGTACGGCGCGAGGGCCCGGTCGATCTGTGCCTCACTGCGGACGGGCCGCAGTTCCTTGAAGTTCGACCGCGGGTCCAGCAACCAACTGGCCAGGAAGTACGTAGCGTTCGTCGCGATCACGATCATCAGAAGCCAGCCGACCGTCTTGCGCATCACATAGCGCATCATGCGCGGCACCTCCTCGCCACACACGAGATGTGTGCCTGTGGAGCACCGGGAAGACAGGTCGAATGCATGCGCGGTCAAGCTTTCTGCGGGCACGGAAGGAACACATGGAGATGTACACGTCAGCCTGGTCCGTACTTTGCCGCGGCACCAGGTTTTGCCTGGCGGCGCCATGAGGTCGACATGTTGCCGTAGCACGCAGTCCGGAATACGGTGCGATTCGGAACCTGCTCGGCCGTTACGTTCTGGCCGGCTCGCGCAGGTGCCCGGGCCGGCACCGCCGGGCAAGGCTTGTGTACGCCTCCCGGGCCGGCGGTGCACGGCGGCGGAGCAGTGTGCGGGTCAGTCGTGGAACTGGTTCGCCGGCACCGGGAGCCCGTAGTGCTCGCGCAGGGTCGTGCCCTCGTATTCCTCGCGGAAAAGGCCCTTGCCGCGCAGAATGGGGAGCACCTGCTCGACGAAGGTCGCAAGACCCGACGGCAGGGCGGGCGCCATGATGTTGAACCCGTCCGCGGCACCGCCCTCGAACCAGGCGATGATCGTGTCCGCGACCTGCTCAGGTGTGCCGACGAACTCGAAGTGACCGCGTCCGCCCCCGAGTCGGGAGATGATCTGCCGCACCGTGAGCTTCTGGCGCACCGCGAGCTCTACGATCAGATCGGAACGGCTCTGCGATCCCTCCAGCTTCGGCCTCGCCAGGATGAAGTCCGGCAGACTTTCGTCGAGTTCGAAGACCGACGGTTCGGTCTCGAAGACCGCGGCCAGCTGGCGCAGCCCGTACTCCGGGATGCGCAGGTCGTCGAACTGCTTCGCCAGCGCACGGGCTTCGGCCTCGGTCGACCCGATGTACGGGACGATCCCCGGCAGGACGATCACGGAGTCCGGGTCACGCTCCGCGGCCCTGGTCCGTGCCTTGATGTCCGCGTAGAAGGCGGCCGCACGCTCGTACGTCGTGTGGGCGGTGAAGATCGCCTCGGCGTGACGGGCCGCGAAGTCCTTGCCGTCCTCGGAGGAACCGGCCTGGACGAGCAGGGGGTAGCCCTGCGGAGGACGCTCGACGTTGAGCGGCCCGGCCACCTTGAAGTACCGGCCACGGTGGCCCAGCCCGTGCAGCCGCGCCGGGTCGGCGTAACGCCCCGTGGTCTTGTCGGCGACGACGGCCTCGGACTCCCAGCTGTCCCACAGTGCCTTGGCAACCCTCAGGAACTCGTCGGCCCGGGCGTAGCGTTCGGCGTGGCCGGGACGGTCGTCGAGGCCGAAGTTGGCCGCCTCGTCGGCCCCTGCCGAGGTGACGATGTTCCAGCCCGCGCGGCCCCCGCTGACGTGGTCGACGGACGCCAGCCGACGGGCGAGGTTGTACGGCTCGTTGTACGTCGACGACACGGTCGCGATGAGGCCGATCCTGCTGGTCGCCTGGGACAGCGCGGTCAGTAGCGTCAGCGGTTCGAGCTGGCCCGGGGGCCGGAACTCGCCGGTTCCGGTGAGGGCCGGCCCGTCCGCGAGGAACAGCGAGTCGAACTTGGCGCTCTCGGCGAGCCGGGCCAGCTCGATCCAGTGCTGGAGGTCGAAGTCGGCCCGTGGGTTGCTGTCGGGGAGCCTCCATGCCGCTTCATGGTGGCCGGCCTCCATGAGGAAGGCGTTGAGGTGGAGTCGCCGTGGTCTGGTGCTCACGAGTGCTCTCCTTTCCGTTGTGTCCGTTTTCCTGGCGGCCTTGCTCAGCCGAACGCCAGCTTCGAGCTGTCGTAGCCGGCCGGGAGGAGGTTGTCGGTGATCGACGGGACATCGACCTTCTTGGTGATCTGTCCCGCCTCCAGGAAGGCATCGGCGAGCTTCTGCTCCGCCGCGATGTCCGACTTCTGGATCGGAGTCACCCGGGTCTCGAATGCCTGCA
The DNA here is from genome assembly GCF_056432605.1 of Streptomyces sp. NPDC045022. Lineage (NCBI taxonomy): Bacteria > Bacillati > Actinomycetota > Actinomycetes > Kitasatosporales > Streptomycetaceae > Streptomyces > Streptomyces sp. NPDC045022. Next base: position 40,031 of record NZ_JBWKIR010000013.1, on the reverse strand, counting down.
GGGACGCCGTGGCGTCGGCCAGCGGGATGCCCTCCTCCTCGGAGATGGCCTGTGCGTACTTGTCCTCGTGCTTGATCGCATAGGCGAACTCGCGTGCCAGTCGCTGCAGAACGTCCGTCAGGGCGGCCCGCTTCGTGGTGTCGTTGAGCGACTTCTCACTGGCGACGTAGTAACTGCTCGTCTGGTCGATCGGCGGAAGGCCCTTGGCCAGGATCCGTGCCCCGTTCCTGACCGCGATCACCGACTGCGGGTTCCAGATCGACCAGGCGTCCACCTTGCCGGTGTTGAACGCCGTGGCGCCGGCCGCCGGGTCGAGGAAGACCAGGTGCACGTCCTTGGGACTGAGGCCGACGCTCTTCAACGCGTTGAGGGCCAGACCGTGCGCCGAACTGCCCTGCGGTACAGCGATCCTCTTGCCCTTGAGGTCGGCGAGCGTCTTCAGCTTCGACCCCTTCGGCACGATGATGTTCTCGTTCGACTGGCTGGGCCTGAGCGAGCGGTTGACGGCCACGACCTTGAAGCCGTACTCCTTCGCGGCGCCGGTGATCGGCGGTACGTCGCCGACGCTGCCCAGATCGATGTCGCCCGATGCGGCGGCCTGCACCAGCGGCGGTCCGTAGGTGAACCGGGCGAACTTCACCTTGTACGGCGCGTCGTCGAACGCACCGGTGATCTTCGCCAGGGCCTGGCTGCCGTCACCGCCGTTGTCTCCGATGGTGAAGGTGTACTTGCTCCACTCGGGGTGCGCGGACGCGCTGCCGCTCGACTTGCTCAGCGGCGCCGCCTGCGACGACGAGCCGCACGCGGCAAGGGTGCCCGTGAGGGCGAGCAGGCCGACGGCGCCGACGAGGCGGGTGGTTCTTCTGTACATGGTTTCTCTCCGCTTTGTGTGCAGTGGTGGAGGATGTCAGTGGTGACCGGCGATACCGAGGTCGTTCAGGAGCGCGGAACGCAGCTCCTCGCGGGCGACGCTCGCCTCGCGGTCCGCTGCCGAGAGCTGGACGGGATGTGCGGCGCCGATGCGTCCCTCGCTCATCACGACGATGCGGTCCGCCAGGGCGATCGCCTCGTCCACGTCGTGGGTGACCAGCAGCATGGCCGCGTGGTGCTTGCTGCGCAGCGCCCGCACGAGGTCGTGCATGCGCAGCCGGGTGATCGCGTCGAGGGCCGCGAACGGCTCGTCCAGCAGTACGAGTTCGGGCTCGGAGACCAGTGCCCGCGCGAGCGACACCCGCTGGGCCTCGCCGCCGGAGAGCTCCTTGGGCCATGCCCTCTCACGCCCCGCGAGTCCCACCTCGGCGAGCACGTCGCGGGCTCGCTGCTCCGCGTCGGGCCCGTACAGGCCGAGCGTGATGTTGCGCAGCACCCGCTGCCACGGCAGCAGCCGGTCGGCCTGGAACACGATCGCTCGCTTCGCCGGGACCTCCACCCGCCCGCCGTCGGGCCGGTCCAGTCCGGCGAGCAGACGCAGAAGGGTGCTCTTGCCGCAGCCCGAGGGGCCGAGCAGGATCACCAACTCCTCGTCGGCGACGGTGAGGTCGAGGTGGTCGAGCACCACTCGGTCACCGAACCGGCGGACGACCTGCTCGACGACGACTCCGGTCCGCCGACGGGTCTGTGTTCCGATCGTGCCGCTCATGACGCCTCATAACCGGGGCGCCACCGCAGCAGCACCCGCTCGAGTACCCGGACGAGCTGGTCGGCGAGCAGGCCGAGGAGCGAGTAGATCACCAGTCCCACGAAGACCTGGTTGGTCTGCAGATAGGTCTGCCCTTGAGTGATGAGGAAGCCGAGTCCCTTGTCGGCGTTGACCGTCTCGGCGGCGACGAGGCCCAGAACGCTGTATGCGAGGGAGAACCGGAGTCCGACCAGGAACCCTGGCAGGGCTCCGGGCACCAGCACCCGCGTCACGATGCGCCACGTGCCCGCACCCGTCGTGCGCGCCATCTCGATCAGGCGCTGGTCGACGCCCCTGATCGCGGCGAACAGGTTGAGATACATCGGGACGCCGGCCCCGAACGAGATCAGCAGCACCTTCGTGAGCTCGTCGATGCCGAACCACACGATCATCAGCGGCAGCACGGCCAGCAGCGGGATCGTGTTGAGGACCTGCACCACGCCGTTGAACAGGTACTCACCGCTGCGCAACAGTCCGCCGAGCACCCCGGTGACGATGCCCACGGTCAGTCCGATCAGGAGTCCGATGCCGGCCCGCTGCAGCGAGATGGTCACGTCCGGCCCGAGCACGCCCTGGTGCCACAGGTCGGCGGCGGATCTCACGATGGAGGTCGGCGCCGGAGCGTACGTCTTCGCCAGCACGCCGGCCCTGGCGAGAACCTCCCAGGCGAGCAGGATCACGACCGGAGTCGTATAGATCCCGAGCGGCCAGCGAAGGCGCTCGCGGAGCGTGCTGAACGGTGTCCGACGGCGGGTGTCGCGTGGCACGAAGACCTCGCGGTCCCGCGCGCTCGCCGACTCGGCGTCGGCGGTCCTGGTGACGGCCGGCGCCACGATGTCGGTCATGCGACCGTCTCCAGGACGCCGGTGTAGTGCGAGGCATCCCCGACGAGTTGCTCGCTGCGGCGGCCGTCGACACCGACCGGCACGTCTCCGGCCACCGTCACCCGGTTGAGGAGGCGCGGGTGGTCGTCGTGGTTGTCCACCCCGTAGTGCTGCGTGATGCGGTTGTCGAAGATCAGCAACTGGCCGGGCGACCAGGTCCAGCGCAGGACGTTCTCCGGACGCGTCACGTACGACTGCAGGATGCGCAGCAGATCGGCCGAGTCGCTGCTCGACAGCCCGGCGATCCGCTTGGCGAACCCGCCGATGAACAGGCCGCGTTCGCCGGTCAGCGGATGCACCCGCACGAGCGGGTGCTCGGCCTCGTACGGCGTCGAGACGAACACCCGGTCGTACTCCTGTCGCAGCGCCGTCGTGGCGGAAGAGCGGGCGTAGTCGTACTGGTTGGAGTGCACGACGCGCAGCGAGTCCGCTAGGAGGCGCAGCGGTTCGGGCAGGTCGCGGTAGGCGGCGGCCGCGTTCGCGATGAGCGTCTCGCCGCCGTACGGCGGGACCGTGAGGGACCGGAGGGTGGTGACCTGCGGCGGGTTGACCACGAAGGTGACGTCCGTGTGCCACTCGTTGGCCTTGGACGTCTCGCTGTCGACGGCGAGCACGTTCCTCGTACCGTCGGCGGCCGGCACGTTCGGGTGCGCGGTGGTGAGTTCGCCGAACCATGCGGCCACGCGCTCCTGACCGCCGTTGTCGAGGTTCACCTGGTCGAACACGATGGCCTTGTGTTCGTTGAGGGCCTGGCGGAGCGTCGTGACCGTCGAGGGGTCGGCCGGTGCCGTGAGGTCGACGCCCTCGACGACCGCGCCGATACGGCCGGTCAGCTTGCGGATGGACGGAGGCATGCGGAGGTCCTTCTTGACGAGGCGGCGGGCGCAGCACAGGGTGCGCCGTGACGAAGAGTGGGAGTGAAGGGGCGACTCGTGGGGCCGGCCCACCAGAAATTCGGTGGCCGTCAGGAGCGATGCGGGAGGGACGGAACGTCGACGGCGCTGACGGCATCTGATGCAGGTCTGGCGACCGGTGGGCAGGCACCGCCCCGGCTGGTCCACCGGCAGGTAGCTCCGAAGCCCGGCCGACCGCTCAGCAGATCTTCACTGACGGCCTCGGCCCGCCCGCACAGGCGAGGAGAGACGTGGCCAGGAGCCGGAGAAGGAGACCTTCAGAAGGTGGAGACGACGGTCACGCTGAGCACCGTATGCCGAGGTGCCGGCTCAGCGACAACAGAACGCGCTGGAGACGTGCGCCAGATCGATGTGGCGCCGCCGAGTGAGGTCCACGCGCGGGTTCATGGGACCGGAGTCCAGCAGAGGTCCATCGCGCTGGTCAAGAACTTCCCGGACGGGTCTTGCATGGCGGACACGAACAACCCTCGCACCTCCGGGAGCCGAGCCGCCCTGTGCCATGGTGATCCCATGGCCAGTGAGATCGGGTTCGAGCCCGGCCTCTACCGAGGCACCGCCGAGTACTACGACCGGTTCCGCCTCCCCTACCCCGACTCGATGATCGCCGATCTCGCACGCCGGGCAGCACCGTCGGGGCAAGGGCGTCTGCTCGACCTGGCATGCGGCACCGGCCAGCTCACGTTCCCGCTGCGGAACCGGTTCGCCGAAGTATGGTCCGTGGACGCCGAACCCGGCATGACCGAGGTGGTCCGCGCCAAGGCGAACGCGTCCGGCGCAGTCCACATCAGGACGATCACCGTCGGCGCCGAGGATCTCCACGCCGAGCCGGGCGGCTTCGAGCTGATCGTCATCGGCAATGCCTTCCACCGGCTCCCCCGCACCCTGGTCGCCCAGCGCGCCTACGGCTGGCTCAAGCCCGGCGGCTGCCTCGCGCTGTGCTGGTCGACCAGCCCCTGGACAGGCCCCCGGAACTGGCAGCGGGCGCTCGATGGCATGCTGCGCAGATGGCAGAACACCCTCGGCGCGTCCGGCCGCGTGCCCGTCGGCTGGGACCAGGCAAGGAAGCAGGACCCTGACCACGACATCCTGTCCCGTGCCGGGTTCGAGCCCGCCGGACTCCACGAGTTCTCCGTCGAGCACCACTGGACGATCCGTGAACTCGCCGGATACATCCGCTCGACGTCGTTCCTGCCGCCGTCGGTGCTCACGGAGCACGCCGCCGGGTTCGACGCCGACCTCACCACCGAAATCGGCTCCTGCGCAGCCGACGACCGCCTCACCGAAACGGTCAGCTACGCCTACCAACTGGCCCGCAAGCCGAGTCTCACGTGACCGCCCCTCTGGGCCGCCCGCCAAGCGGGTGTACCGACGGGCCCTGACGGCCGGTACACCGGTGGCGGCCCGCCCGGGGCTGCCGGCGTCGATTCATGACCCGGGGGTGTCCACGTCGACGTCGACGTGGAACGCTTGACTGTCGAGGGCCCAGCGTGCGGCCTGACGGTGTGACAGGTGGGTCAGGCCTGGCAGCCGGGCGGGGTGCTCGAGATGTTCCCTGTGCTGCCCTTGCGGACCGCCCGTGCTCAGCCCGCTGCCGCGCCCTGCGAAGTGACCTCGCCGTCGGCCTTCGCACGACGCGTCCGAGCCGAACTCGCCAGCTTCTCGGCGGCCACCTCGGCGGTGAGGTCCTGGATCTCCTCGCCCGCCTCGATGGCCGCACGCCTGACTTCCAGGGTCGGCGAGGGCGGTGACGAGCGTCAGGCCGCGGCCGCCGACGCGGAGGGCGTCGGATCCGGCGACGCCCGTCGTGATCTGCGGGTAGAGGTCCCCGCGTGCGTCGCTGACCTCCACGCGCAGACGGCCGGCCGAGGGGTCGAAGACGAGCGTCAGCCGAAAGCAGCGGCCGGGCACGCGGCCGTGGAAGACGGCGTTGGCGGCGAGTTCCGCGACGATGGCTTCGGCACGCTCCGTGAGGTCCCGCGGAACGCCCCAGGACCGCAGCTCGGTGACGCCGAGCAGCCGGGCGAGCCGGGGCACCGCGCCGTGTGGAGGACAGCAGTTGCGTAAAGCTGCGGGTCGGCGCTCACCGGTCGTGAAGACGGGTCGCAAACCGTTCGGGCGTGCCAGCTCCAGCGTCGACAGCCTGCACCGCAAGCTGCTCACCCCGGTGGTCAACGTGCTGATCACCGGCGCCGTCGGCCTGCTGGTGCGTCCCTTACCCGCCCAGCGGGAAGACGGTCCGGGCGGTGCTGTCGGCGCCCGCCGCCTCACGCAGACGTTGACGAGCGTGAAGCCCAGGAACGCGCCGAAGTTGATGAAGGAGGTGGCGTCGGTGAGCGAGAGGTTCATGGCTCGCCACGTCCGTCGTGCGGCTGTTGACCGTGACGCCGTCGCCCAGCTTGCGAATCCGGTGTGCCGCGCGCATCAGGCGGTCGACTTTTGCGCTGTCTGCGAGCCGAGGGCGTGGAGTACGTCTTCGGAATCCCCGGCGAGGACAACATCCGCTTCGTCGACGCCTTGCAGGGTTCCGGGATCAGATACGTCCTGGTGCGCCACGAACAGGCCGCCTCGTTCATGGCGGAGATCTACGGACGGCTGACCGGCCGGGCCGGGGTGTGTTCGGCCACGCTGGGCCCCGGCGCGATCAACCTGCTGCTCGGCACCGCAGACGCCATGACCAACGGCTCGCCGATGGTGGCCCTGGCCGCCCAGGGCTCCCTGCGCCGCACCCACAAGGAGTCGCACCAGGTCATCGATCTGGTGTCGATGTTCGCTCCCGTCACTCAGTGGGCGGCCCGCGTGGAGTGTCCGGACGCGGTGCCGGAGATGGTGCGCAAGGCGTTCAAGACCGCGCAGAGCGAACGCCCCGGTGCCGTGTTCCTGGCGGTGCCGGAGGACGTCGAAGCGGAGCTGCCCGCCGGGCATGTGGCACCCCTGCAGATCGATGCGGTGCACGCCGATGCGCCGTCTCTCTCGCAGATCGCGCGGGCGGTCGAGATCCTCACCGCGGCACGGCATCCCGTCGTGCTGGCCGGTCACGGTGCCGCGAGGGCCGGGGCCTCAGCCGCTCTCATGCGGTTCGCCGAGCGGTTGGACATCCCGGTCGCGACCACGTTCCACGGCAAGGGCGTGTTTCCGGACGACCATCCGAACGCCCTCGGCGCGCTCGGCTTCATGCGCCACGACTACGGCAACTTCGGCTTCGACGCTGCTGACGTGCTGGTCTGCGTGGGCTACGAGATCCAGGAATTCGATCCGGCCAAGATCAACCCGGACGGCGACAAGCGCATCGTGCACGTGCACCGCTTCCCTGCCGAAGTGGACGCCCACTACCCGGTCGCAGTCGGCGTCCAAGGTGATCCCTCGCAGGCGCTGGACGCACTCGCGGCAGCACTGCCCGACGGACTCACCTACGACTCGGCGAGCAGCGCGAAGATCCGTACACTGCTGGACGCCGAACTCCAGTACGGGCGCGACAACGAGGCATTCCCCCTGGTGCCGCAGCGCGTGGTGGCCGATGTCCGCACCGCGCTGGACCGCCACGACATCGTGCTCGCCGACACCGGCGCCGGGAAGATGTGGATGTCCCGCCTCTACCCCACCTACGAACCGGACACGTGCCTGGTCTCCAACGGCCTGTCCACCATGGGCTTCGCGTTGCCGGGCGCCATCGCCGCCAAACTGGCCCGGCCGGACCGACGCGTCCTGGCCATGATGGGCGACGGATCCTTCCTGATGAACTCCCAGGAACTGGAGACCGCCGTCCGCGAGCGCATCCCCCTGGCCGTCCTCGTCCTCGTGGACGAGGAATACGGACTGATCACCTGGAAGATGGAACTCGAACTCGGCCGCCACAGCCACACCCGGTTCACCAACCCGGACCTGGTCGCCTACGCCGAGAGTTTCGGTGCACGCGGCCATCGGGTCGAGTCCGCCGACCAGCTGCTGCCCGCACTGCGCCGCGCCCTCGACGACGATGGCGTCTCCGTGATCGCCTGCCCCGTCGACTACTCCGAGAACCTCCGCTTGACCGACCGACTCGGCAGCCTCAGCGGCCCGTTCTGACCTGCCGGCCCAATGAGCGGACGACAGCCCGACCCGCCGTGCTGGCGCCCGGCATCAGGGGCCTCCCAGAACTCCCCCGCCTCGGTGATCTCTCCGATCAACCGAGCCGAGGTCCCCATCGAGCTGCCGGACGACGTCCAGGGGGACGCCGACCCTCATCGGCCGTCATGATCCCGTAGGTCGCCAGCCCGTACATCAGGTGCGGTACGACGTCCGACGCCCAGTCCTTCGCCGACCAGCTTGTCGGATCGCTGACCCCCAGCCGTGCCATCGGCAGGTCGGTCGCCGCCATGGCCAGGGCGCCGGTGACCACACCACCCAGCCACCAGGGCATCCGGATGCCGGCCCGGCGCAGCACGGAGACCGCCACGCCGACACCGCAGCCGACGGCGATGCCTGACAGGGCGCCCAGGCCTGAGATCCGGTTGTCCCGGGTTTCTCCTGACCCGGGGACCGGATGCCCCATGTCCTGGGCGATCTTGTCCACCGTCTGGGCCGGCGTCTGGCTCGAGGGCCTGCCTCGCAGCGCCATGTCGGCATAGGTCACAGCGTTCAGTACGGTCGTCCCGACGGCGCCTGCCGCGCCACCGCGCACAATTCTCTGCATCATGCCGGGCCGCGTTCCCCGGCACTTCGTCCCGAATCGGGACGGTACCTGAACGCGTCTCCACCCCGCGGCCGGCCGAGTCGGCCGTGCTCGGGGTGGACCTGCGCGACGGGGTCGACGGGAATAGCGTGGGGAGGAACGGCACCGGGACGGGGCGGGCCTCCCGAGGCGTTCCCTGGGGGGACGCGCAACAGGGAGGAAGCGTCATGCCCTGGAAACTGAACGGCACGTACCTGGAGAGCTGCAACTGTGACGCGGTGTGCCCCTGCACCACCTCGGGCATGACCGCCCCGGCCGATCACGAGCGCTGCCAGGTGACCTTGGCGTTCCACGTGGACAGCGGGAACGTGGACGGCGTGGACGTCTCCGACCGCAGCGTCGCCGTCTTCATCGACGCGCCGCAGGTGATGGCCGAGGGCGGCTGGCAGGTGGCGCTGTACGTCGACGCCTCGACGGACGACGGCCAGGCGGAGGCGCTGGGCAAGGTCTTCTCCGGTCAGGCGGGCGGGCCGATGGCGGCGCTCACTCCGCTCATCGGCGAGGTCCTCGGCGTGGAGCGCGTCCGCATCGACTACCGCGACGACGGTCGCCGCCACGCCGCGCGGGTGGGTGACGCCATTGACATCGAGATCGAGGACCAGGTCGCCCCGCAGTTCGGCGAGGACGGTCCGGTGATGGGTCTGACCGGCATGTTCCACCCGGCGAACAGCACGCTGACGATCGCCCGGTCCACCCGGGCGACGGGCGACGGCGTGTACGGCCGGTCCTGGGACTTCACCGGCGGCAACGGGCACTCGGCGCCCTTCACGTGGTCCGGATGAGCGGTGGGCCGGCCGCCGTCCACCGCGGGGCAGGCCCCGCCGGACTGCTGCTGGTCGCGGCGGCCGCCGCCTGGGCCTGGCTGGTGACGCGCTGGGGCGGCACGCAGGCGGTGCCGGGCACCATGGGCCTGGGCCTGCCCGCCTTCCTGGCCGTGTGGACGCTGATGATGGTCGCGATGATGCTGCCCGCCACGGCGCCGGTCGCCGCGCTGTACGCACGCTCCATCACCGTGCACCGGGCGCCGCGCATGGTCGTTTTCACAGTCGCCTACCTGCTCGTCTGGTCCGCGGCCGGGCTGCCGGCCTACTGGCTGGCCGCGGGTCTGGGCCGGGCGGTGAGCCTCCCCGCCGCGGTGGGGACCGCAGTGGCCGCGACCGTGTTCGCGGTCAGCGGCGTCTACCAGCTCACGCCCCTCAAGGACCGCTGCCTGGCGAGGTGCCGCTCGCCGATCGGGCTGATGCTCCGCTACGCCTCGTACCCCGGGCCCTGGCGTGATCTGCGTGCCGGAGTCCACCACGGGGCCTTCTGTCTGGGCTGCTGCTGGTCGCTGATGGTCCTGCTGGCGGCGTTCGGTGTGATGAACCTGTGGGCCATGGTGATCCTGGCCGCCGTGATCAGTGCGGAAAAGCTGGCTCCGCTCGGCCGTCTGCTGGCCCGCGCCGTGGGGATCGCCTCGATCGCCCTGGCCATCGCCGTCTTCTGGGTCCCGGCACTGGCTCCGGGCCTCACCGGCGGCGGCATGGCCGGGATGTGACCAGCGGCTTCGTGCCGTTCCCTGACCGCCTTCTTACGTTCCCATGACATTCGGGGAATCGACTGACACGAGCTTTGCGTAATCCTGAAAACAAGGATCTTGCGCGCTCGACCTGCGGCGAAGAGACTCATTACCAGAGTCCGGTGCTTTGTCTTCGGGCCCCGATTTCCTCGGGGCGCACCAGCCATTTCGATTCTGTTTCGTAAAGGCCCCAGGGATTTTTCCCTGCGGGGCCTTTTCTTCGTGTTCCAGGAGTGTTCCGCCGGACCTGTCAACCACTGGAGAGAGGCGGTAGTCATGGACACCGCGGTGATCATCGTGGGCGCGGGCCCCGTCGGGCTGATGCTCGCGGGCGAGTTGCGGCTGGCCGGGGCGTCCGTCGTCGTACTGGAGCAACTGCGGGAACCCACCAGGCAGTCCCGGGCGCTCGGCTTCACCGTGCGGACGATGGAGATCCTGGACGAGCGCGGGCTGCTCGACCGGTTCGGTGACATTCAGACCAGCCCCGTGGGCCACTTCGGCGGACTGCTCGTGGACTTCGCCGCGCTGGGCAGCCCGCACCGCACCTCGCACGGAATCAAACAGTCGCAGACCGAGGAAGTACTCGGAAAATGGGCCGCGGAACTCGGCGCGGACATCCGGCGCGGACACCGGGTCACCGGAATCGAGCAGGATTCCTACGGCGTCGAAGTCCAGATCACCGGACCGGACGGGCCCCGGACGCTGCGTGCCTCTTATGTCGTGGGGTGCGACGGCGGACACAGCACGATACGGAAACTCGCCGGATTCGATTTCCCGGGCAAGGCGGGAACGTACGAGATGCTGCTGGCCGATGTCACCGGCTGCGAGATCGACGCCAGGCCCTTCGGTGAGCGGCTGCCGGGCGGGGTCGCCATGGCGGCCCCGCTGGGCGAGGGGGTGCACCGGCTGATCGTCAAGGAGCACGGCGCACCGGCCCGGGAGCGGCCCGCGGAGTTCACCGACGTCGCGGCCGCCTGGCGGCGGCTGACCGGGCAGGACATCGGCCACGCCACGCCGGTGTGGGCCAGTTCGTTCAGTGACGCCAGCAGGCTGACCAGCGCCTACCGGCGCGGGCGGATCATGCTCGCGGGCGACGCCGCCCACATTCATCTGCCGGCCGGCGGCCAGGGCATGAACGTCGGCATCCAGGACGCCGTCAATCTCGGCTGGAAGCTGGCCGCGGTGGTCGGTGGCTGGGCCCCGCCCGGACTGCTCGACACCTACCACCGCGAGCGGCACCCGGTGGGCGAGCGGCTGCTGATGAACACCCGGGCGCAGGGCCTGCTGTTCCTCGGCGACGAGGAGGTGCAGCCGCTGCGCGACCTGCTCGGCGAGCTCATCGCGCTGCCGGAGGTGAGCCTCCACCTCGCCGAGATGGTCACCGGTGTGGAGGTCCGCTACGACGTGGGCCCCGGCGACCACCCGCTGCTCGGCCGCCGCCTGCCCTTCCAGGAACTGGTGGCGCAGGACGGTGACAAGACCAGCACCGCCGAGCTGCTGCGGGCCGGCCGCGGTGTCCTGCTCGACCTGGCCGGCGATGGCGCCGTACGGCGGATCGCCTCGGCCTGGGATGGGCGGGTCGACGTGTTCACCGGCCGGCCGCACGAACCGGCGCAGGGCAGCCCGCTCCCGGGCACGCGGGCCCTGCTGCTCCGCCCCGACGGCCATATCGCCTGGACGTCGCCCGGCAGCGGCGACCTGCCGCGGTCCCTGTACCGGTGGTTCGGTCTGCCGCGCTGAGGCGCTGGAGGGTACCGCCGGTCAATCACCCCACAGAGAAGAGGACACGGATGCACAGCACCCTCATCGTGGCCCGGATGGACCCCGAGTCGCGGGCCGAGGTCGCCCGGCTCTTCCGGGAGTTCGACGCCACGGAGATGCCGCACCTGATGGGCACGCGGCGCCGCCAGCTGTTCGCCTACCACGGCCTGTACTTCCACCTCCAGGACTTCGACCACGCCGGCGGCGGAGACACCATCGAGGCGGCCAAGAACGATCCGCGGTTCAAGCAGATCAGCGCCGATCTCCGCCCCTTCATCGACCCCTACGACCCCGCCTGGCGGACGCCGTCGGACGCGATGGCCGAGCGCTTCTACCTGTGGAACCCGAAGGAGGCTGGATCACAGTGACCCGACGCGTCGTCATCACCGGCATCGGCGTGGTGGCACCGGGCGCCACCAACGCGAAGGACTTCTGGGCCCTGCTGACCGCGGGCCGTACAGCCACCCGCACGCTGTCCTGCTTCGATCCGACGGGCTACCGTTCGCGGGTCGCGGCCGAAGTGGACTTCTTCCCCGGCCAGCACGGTCTGCAGCCGCAGGAGCTGCGCCGGATGGACCGGGCCGCGCAGTTCGCCGTGGTCACCGCGCGCGAGGCGGTCGCGGACAGCGGCCTCGACTTCACGGCTGCGGACCCGGCGCGGGTGGCGGTCGCCATCGGCAGCGCGGTGGGCGCCACCATCAGCCTGGAGAACGAGTACCGGGTGGTCAGCGACGACGGCCGGCTTCCCCTGGTCGACCACACCTACGCCCCGCCGCACCTGTACCACCACCTGGTGCCCTCCTCCTTCGCCGCCGAGGTGGCCTGGGCGGTGGGCGCCGAGGGACCGGCCGCGGTCGTGTCGACCGGCTGCACCTCCGGTATCGACGCGGTGGGCTACGCCGTGGAACTGATCCGTGAGGGCACCGCGGACATCGCCGTCACCGGCGCGACCGAGGCGCCGATCTCGCCCATCACGGTCGCCTGCTTCGACGCCATCAAGGCGACGTCGACGTACAACGACGACCCCGAACACTCCTCCCGGCCCTACGACGCCACCCGTACCGGGTTCGTCCTCGGCGAGGGCGCGGCCGGGTTCGTGCTGGAGGAGCTGGAGAGCGCCCGGCGGCGCGGGGCGCACATCTACGCGGAGATCAGCGGGTACGCCTCGCGCTGCAACGCGTACCACATGACGGGTCTGCGCGCCGACGGTGCGGAGATGGCCGAGGCGATCCGGGTGGCCCTGGACCAGGCGCGGCTCGACCCGTCCGACATCGACTATGTCAACGCGCACGGCTCGGGCACCAAGCAGAACGACCGGCACGAGACCGCGGCCTTCAAGACCAGTCTGGGCGCTCACGCGTACCGGGTGCCGGTCAGCTCCATCAAGTCGATGATCGGGCATTCGCTGGGCGCGATCGGCTCCATCGAGATCGCCGCCTCCGCGCTGGCCATGGAGCACAACGTGGTGCCTCCCACGGCCAACTTGCACCATCCCGACCCCGAACTCGACCTGGACTACGTGCCGTTGCACGCCCGCGAGTGGCGCACCGACTCGGTGCTCACCGTGGGCAGCGGGTTCGGCGGCTTCCAGAGCGCCATGGTGCTCGCCCGGCCCGACAGGAGGGCAGCATGACCAGGACCGTCGTCGTCACGGGCGTGGGTGTCACCGCGCCCAACGGGTTCGGCGTCGATGCCTGGTGGGCGGCCACCCGGCAGGGCGTCAGCGGCATCCGGCCGGTCAGCCGGTTCGACGCCTCGGGCTATCCGGCCGGGCTGGCCGGGGAGGTGCCCGGCTTCAGCCCCACGGAGCATCTGCCGAACCGGCTGGTCCCGCAGACCGATCACATGACGCGGCTCGCGCTGGTGGCCGCCGACTGGGCGCTCGCCGACGCCGACGTCAAACCGGGCGACCTGCCCGACTTCGACGCCGGCGTGATCACGGCGGCGTCCTCCGGCGGCTTCGAGTTCGGCCAGCGGGAGCTGGAGAACCTGTGGAGCAAGGGCAGCAAGTACGTCAGCGCCTACCAGTCGTACGCCTGGTTCTACGCCGTCAACACCGGCCAGATCTCCATCCGTAACGGCATGCGGGGGCCGAGCGGCGTGGTCGTCTCCGACCAGGCCGGCGGGCTGGACGCGATCGCGCAGGCACGCCGGCAGATCCGCAAGGGCACCACGCTGATCGTCTCCGGCGGCATCGACAGTTCCCTGTGCTCCTGGGGCTGGGTGGCGCAGATGGCCGCGGGGCGGATGAGCACCCGCGCCGATCCCGGCCGCGCCTACCTTCCCTTCGACCGCGATGCCGACGGCTTCGTGGCCGGCGAGGGTGGTGCTCTGGTGGTCCTGGAGGACGCCGAGCACGCCCGCGAGCGCGGCGCCCGCGTCTACGGAGAGATCGCGGGGTACGCCGCCACGACCGACCCACGGCCCGGCGGCGACCGGCCCCCGGCGCTGGGCCGGGCGATCTCCCTGGCACTGGCGGACGCGGGCGCCGCGCCCGGCGACGTCGACGTGGTCTTCGCGGATGCGGCGGGCGTACGGGAGCTGGACCGCCAGGAGGCCGGGGCGATTCGCGAGGTGTTCGGCGCCCGGGGTGTTCCCGTCACCGCGCCGAAGACGATGACCGGGCGGCTGTACTCGGGGGCCGCGTCCCTGGACGTGACCGCCGCGCTGCTGGCCATCCGGGACGGGATCATCCCGCCGACCGTCAACGTGACCCCGGATCCCGCGCACGAACTGGACCTCGTGACCGGGGTGCCGCGCTCGGCGGACGTGCGCACCGCGCTGGTCATCGCCCGCGGTTACGGCGGGTTCAACTCGGTGATGGTGGTGCGCGCCGTCGGCTGACCCGGCCGCCGCCCCAACGCCTTCGACGACCGACAGAGAGGGAACGGCCCATGACCGCACACGAGTTCACCATGGACGACCTGCGCCGCATCCTGCGCGAGGGCGCCGGCGAGGATGTCGACCTGGACGGCGACATCGACGACGTCACCTTCGGCGACCTGGGCTACGACTCGCTCGCCCTGCTGGAGACCGGTGCCCGGATCGGCCGCGAGTACGGCATCGAGCTGGAGGACACCGTCTTCGTCGACGCCGAGACGCCGCGTCAGCTGGTCGACGCGCTCAACCAGCAGCTGCTCTCGCTGCGCACCGCCTGATTCCCCGCCCGGTGGAGGGCGGCCGGTCCCCACCGGCCGCCCTCCACCGTTTTCCGCTCACTTCTCCACTCGGGAGGGTTCATGACCACACAGCAGCCCGTGGCGCTGGTCACCGGCGCGACCAGCGGCATCGGCCTCGCGGTCACCAGGGTGCTCGGCGAGCTGGCGCACCGCGTCTTCCTCTGCGCGCGGACCGCGGAGTCCGTCGCGGCCACCGTCAAGCAGCTGACGGAGGAGGGGCTGACCGTGGACGGCCGCGCCTGCGACGTCCGGTCGGGCACCGACGTCCGCGCCTTCGTGCAGGCCGCCGTCGACAGGTTCGGGACGGTCGACGTGCTGGTCAACAACGCCGGCCGCAGCGGTGGCGGGGTCACCGCCGATCTCACCGACGAGCTGTGGTTCGACGTCGTCGACACCAACCTGCACAGCGTCTTCCGGGTGACGCGGGAGGTGCTGACCACCGGGGGCATGCGGCACAAGGACCGGGGCCGGATCATCAACATCGCCTCCACGGCGGGCAAGCAGGGCGTGGTCCTGGCGGCCCCGTACTCGGCCTCCAAGCACGGGGTGGTCGGCTTCACCAAGGCACTCGGCAACGAACTCGCGCCCACCGGGATCACCGTCAACGCGGTCTGCCCCGGCTATGTCGAGACCCCGATGGCCCAGCGCGTGCGGCAGGGGTACGCGGCGGCCTGGGAGACCACTGAGGACGCCATTCTGGAGCGTTTCCAGGCCAAGATCCCGCTCGGCCGCTACTCCACGCCCGAGGAGGTCGCGGGGCTCGTCGGCTATCTGACCAGCGACACCGCCGCCTCCGTCACCGCCCAGGCGATCAACGTCTGCGGTGGCCTCGGCAACTTCTGACCGCCCGTCGGCGCCGACCAGCAAGGAGTCATCCATGGCGCAACAGTCCCCGAAGACGGTCGAGCACGAGGTCACCGTGCTCGCCGAAGCAGGTGCCGTCCACCGGTTCCTGTCGCGGGTCGAGACCTGGCCGCAGGTCTTCCCGCCGACCGTGCACGCCGAGACGATCGAGCGCGACGGCGCGGAGGAACGCATCCGCATCTGGGCCACCGCCAACGGCGAACCCAAGAACTGGACGTCACGCCGCACGGTCCGGCCCGACGAGCTGCGGATCGACTTCCGCCAGGAGATCTCGGCGCCGCCGGTGGCCTCCATGGGCGGCAGCTGGATCATCGAGCCGCTGTCGGCGACCACCTCGCGCATCCGGCTGCTGCACGACTACCGGGCGGTCGACGACGATCCGGCCGCCCTGGCCTGGATCGACGAGGCCGTGGACCGCAACTCGCGCGCCGAACTCGCCGCCCTCAGGACGAGCCTGGAGCTGATCACCGCCGGGGACACCGTGGTGTCCTTCGAGGACAGCGTGCGGATCGCCGGGTCGGCCAAGGACGTGTACGACTTCCTCAACGAGGCCGGGCTGTGGACGGAGCGGCTGCCGCACGTGGCCGCCGTACGGCTGGAGGAGCCGTCGCCGGGTCTGCAGACCCTGGAGATGGACACCCGCACCAAGGACGGTTCCACGCACACCACCAAGTCGGTCCGGGTGTGCTTCCCACACCACCGCATCGTCTACAAGCAGTCGGTGCTGCCCGCGCTGATGACCCTGCACACGGGCTACTGGCTGCTGGAGGAGGACGACGGCGGGGTGCAGGCCACCTCCCAGCACACGGTCGCCGTCAACACGGCCCGCATCGCCACCGTTCTGGGCCCGGAGGCCGGCCTCGCCCAGGCCAAGGAGTTCGTGCGCACCGCGCTCAGCGGCAACAGCCGCGCCACCCTCGGCCACGCCAAGGCGTACGCCGAGGCCCGCCGCTGACCGTCCCGCCCCCGGAGACCCGAGGAGTCCCCGTGCTGACCACTGACATCCCCAGCTCTGACATCGACCTGTACACGGACGCGTCGATCCTCGATCCGTACGTCCCTTACCGGGCGCTGCGCGATCTGGGCCCGGTGGTGCGCCTGGACCAGTACCAGGTATTCGCCGTCGCCCGCTACCAGGAGGTCTACGACGCCCTCCACGACCACGAGGCGTTCATCTCCGGCGAGGGCGTCGGCATCACCGAACAGCTCAACAAGGCACAGCACGGCAGCAGCCTCACCAGCGACCCGCCCTACCACGACCTGGTGCGCGGTCTGGTCGCCCGGCATCTGACGCCGAAGGCGCTGCGCGAGGTGCACGCCTACGTCGAGGACTGGGCGGACCGGCTGGTGGACGAGCTGATCGCCCGCGGCGAGTTCGACGCGGTGCGGGACTTCGGGCAGGCCTTCCCGCTGGCGATCGTGCCGGACCTGCTGGGCTGGCCGGTGGACGAGGGCCGCGAGCGGCTCCTCGACTGGGCCTCGGCCGGCTTCAACGCCTTCGGCCCGCTCAACGAGCGGACCATGGCGGGTTTCCCGCACCTGCAGGAGATGGGCGCGTTCCTGCGGCGCATGTCCGTGCCGGGCAATCTGCGGCCGGGCACCTGGGGTGCCCAGCTGGTCGCCGACGCGCAGGCCGGGAAGATCGCCGACGAGTTGCTGCCCGCCCTGCTCGGTGACTTCCTCGCGCCCTCGATGGACACCTCCGTCAGCGCGCTGGCGAGCATGCTGTGGCTGTTCGGCGCACATCCCGGCCAGTGGGAACTGCTGCGTGCGGAGCCCGCGTTGGCCCCGAACGCCTTCAACGAGGTGGTCCGTGTGGAGTCGCCGCTGCGCGGCTTCACCCGGCTGCTCGCCGCCGACCGTGAGCTGGGCGGTGTCCCGCTGTCGGCGGGCACCCGGGTGCTGCTGCTGTACGGGTCGGCCAACCGGGACGAGCGGCACTGGCGGTCTCCGGAGACCTTCGACATCACCCGGCCCGGCGCGGCCGAGCACCTCGGCTTCGGGCACGGCATCCACGGCTGCGTGGGCCAGGCCCTGTCCCGTCTGGAGGGCCACTCGCTGATGGACGCGCTGCTGCGCAGGGTCCGGCGGATCGAGGTCGGCCGTCCGGTGTGGCGGCTGCACAACACCATCCGGGGCATCGAGTCCCTTCCCGTGGTTCTGCACGCCTGAGCGGCGGGACGACGAGGCATCGACGACTAGGAGCGCAGAGGCATGAAGCTGTCCGTCGACCTCGCCCGGTGCGAGGGCCACGGCCTGTGCGAGGAGGCAGCGCCGGAGCTGTTCCGGCTGGACGACCGGGGGGATCTCGAAGTCCTGTTCGACACCGCCGCCGACCTGCCGGCGGAGCACGTGGCGGCCGCCGCGAGTGCCGTACGGGTGTGCCCGATCGGCGCGCTGCGCAGCCGCAGCGAGTGACCGGGATGGACGCCGACGAGGCGACACAGAAAACCAGGAGGTGAGGGCGATGACACCGCACACCGGTGAGCACGCGCTGGTCCTGGGCGGGAGCATCGCGGGGCTGCTGACCGCGCGGGTGCTGTCCGACCGGTACGCGCGGGTGACCGTGGTCGACCGCGACGTGCTGGCGGGCACCACCGCCCGGCGCGGCGTCCCCCAGGGCCGGCAGATCCACGGCCTGCAACCGCGTGGCCTGGAGATCCTCGAGTCGCTGTTCCCCGGTCTGGCCGACGGGATGACAGCGGCCGGGGCCCGGGTCAACGACACGGTCGCCGACGGCGACTGGTACTTCGGCGCGTTGTCGCTGCGCAAGACCCGCAGCGACCTGGTGACGCTGGCGGCCGGCCGGCCGTTCCTGGAGGCGTGCGTCCGGGACCGGGTCCGGGCGTTGCCGGGGGTGGTGATCGCCGACGGCCACGAGGTCACCGGCCTGACGGTCACGCCCGACCGGGGCCGGGTCACCGGAGCGGTGGTGCGCGGCCGTACGGACGGCATCCAGCGGGAGCTCTCCGCCGATCTGGTGGTCGACGCCATGGGCCGCGGCAGCCGCACGCCGGTGTGGCTGACCGAGTTCGGCTATCCGGAGGTCGCCACCGACCGGCTGGAGATCGGTGTCGGCTACGCCACCCGCCAATACCGGCTGCGGCCGGGCGTCGAGCACCACGGCCGGGCGGTCATCGTGGTCGCGTCCCCGGACAATCCGCGGGGCGGGATCTGCGCGCACATCGAGGACGGGCGGATCCAGGTGACGGTCAACGGCATCCTGGGTGACGTCCCGCCCGCCGAACCGGCCGGTTTCGAGGCGTATCTGAAGTCGCTGCCGGTGCCGGATCTCCACGAGCTGACGCAGCTCGCCGAACCGCTGGACGACCCGGTCGCCCATCGTTTCCCGGTGAGCGTGCGACGGCGCTACGAGCGCATGGCGCGGTTCCCGGACCGGCTGCTGGTCGTCGGGGACGGGTTGTGCAGTTTCAACCCCGTCTACGCCCAGGGCATGACGGTGGCCGCGCTGGGCGCCGAGGTGCTGCGCGAGCATCTGCGCCGCGGCGGCCACCCGGCGCCGCTGCCGTATCTGCGGGACGTGGCCCGGCGGGCGGTCGGTCCGGTGTGGGACACCAACGCCGTGAACGACCTGCGGTTTCCCGGCGTGCCCGGCCGGCGTTCGCCCCGCACCCGGTTCACCCAGGCCTACATCGGCCTCGTGCAGCGGGCCGCGTCGCGGGACGCCGACGTCAGCCACGCCCTGATCCGGGTGCTGTCCCTGGTGGATCCGGGCACGGCGCTGCTGCGCCCGGCGTTCGCGCTGCGCGTGCTGCGCACGCTGGTCGCGCCGGGCGCGCGGGGCCGGTGGGAAGCGCGGTGAGCGTGCCCCGCCGGCTGGTCGTGGTGGGCGCGTCGCTGGCCGGGCTGCGGGCCGTGGAGGCCGCGCGAGGGGCCGGGTTCACCGGCGAGCTGACCCTCATCGGCGCCGAACCGCACCTGCCCTACGACCGCACGGTGCTCTCGAAGTCCTTCGTCGCGGATCCGCAGGCCACCGAGCCGCCGGTCCCGCACTACCGTGAACCAGCCTCCTACGCCGACGAGTTGGGCGTACGACTGCTGCTCGGGTCCCCCGCCACCGAACTGGACGCCGCCGCCCGCACCGTCCGCGTCGGCGACACCCCGGTGCCCTACGACCGGCTGGTCGTCGCCACCGGGGTACGCGCCCGGCGGCTGCCCGCGGCCGTACCGCCCGCCGGTGTGCACACGCTGCGCACGGTGGACGACGCCCGGGCTCTGCGCCGCGAGCTGCGCACGGCCCGCCGGGTCGTCGTGGTGGGCGCCGGGTTCGTCGGCGCCGAGGTGGCCTCGGCCGCCCGGGCCCTCGGTGCCGAGGTGACGCTGCTGGACGCGGAACGTTCGCCGCTGGCCCGCTCGGTCGGGCCTGAACTCGGCGCCCTGCTGGCCGGGTTGCACGCCGGTGCGGGCAGCCGGCTGAGATGCGGGGCCGTCGTCGAGCGGGTCGAGGGCGCCGGGCGGGTGGAGCGGGTGGTGCTGCGCGACGGCGCCGTGCTGCCGGCCGATCTGGTCGTCCTCGGGATCGGGGCGGATCCGGCCGTGGAGTGGCTGCGCGGCAGCGGGGTCGTGCTCGACGACGGCGTGGTGTGCGGCGGCGACCTCGCCACCGGGGTGCCCGGCGTGTACGCGGCCGGTGACGTGCTGCGCTGGCACAATCCCCTGTTCGACCGGACCATGCGCCTCGAACACTGGACCAGCGCGGCCGAGCAGGGCGCCCTCGCCGCCCGCAACGCGCTGGGCCCGGAGCGCGAGGAATGCGCGACGGTGCCGTACTTCTGGTCGGACTGGTACGGGGTGCGGATCCAGTTCCTCGGGGTCCCGCAGGCCGAGCGCACCGAGATCATCGGCGACCCCGCCACACACCGTTTCGTCGCGCTGCTGGGCACGGGCGACCGGCTCACCGGCGTGCTGGCCGTCGACCGGCGCGGCGAGGTCGCCCGGTACCGGCAGTTGCTCCGCGCCCGCGCGACCTGGCGCGAGGCCCTGGACCACGCGGCCCGCCGGGAACCCGGCGCTGACGCGACCGGCGGGAACCGACGCCCGGCGGCGCTGAACGGAGGACGCAAGTGAACGGCACGACACGTCCGGAGGCGGCGTCGGACACCCAGGTCGTCGTGGTGGGCGCGGGGCCGGTCGGGCTGCTGCTCGCCGGCGAACTGCGTCTCGGTGGCGCCGATGTGGTGGTCCTGGAGCGGCTGACCGAGCCGTCCCGGGAGTCCCGGGCCACCACCCTGCACGCCCGGACCATGGAACTGTTCGACCAGCGCGGCCTGTTGGCCCGCATCGGTCCGACCCCGCCGCGGGAGCCGCGGGGCCACTTCGGTGGCATCCCCATGGACCTGGGCGGCGTGGACAGTCCGTACGCCGGCCAGTGGAAGGTGCCGCAGACCCGCACCCGCGAGGTCCTCCTCGAGTGGGCGACCGAGCTGGGCGCCGAGGTCAGGTCCGGCCACGAGCTGGTCGGGCTGGTGCGGGACGACGACCGGGTGCTGGCCACCGTGCGCACCGCCGAGGGGCGCACGGCGCGGATCGGCTGCGCCTACCTGGTCGGGTGCGACGGCGAGGACAGCGCGGTGCGGCGGCTGGCCGGCTTCGCGTTCCCCGGCGTCGACGCCACTCGGGAGCTGCTGCGCGCGGACGTGGCCGGGATCGACATCCCGGACCGCCGCTTCGAACGGTTCCCGGACGGGCTGGCCATCGCGGGCCGCCGGCCGGACGGCGTGACCCGGGTCATGGTGCACCGGTTCGGCCGACCCGCCGTGCGACGGACCACCGACCCGGAGTTCGCCGAGGTCGCCGCCGTGTGGCGGGAGGTCACCGGTGAGGACATCGGTGCCGGCACCCCGCTGTGGCTGAACGCCTTCGGCGACGCCCGGCGGCAGGCCGCCCGCTACCGCGTCGGCCGGGTCCTGCTCGCCGGGGACGCCGCGCACGTCCAGCTGCCCGTCGGCGGCCAGGCCCTCAACCTGGGCCTGCAGGACGCGGCGAACCTGGGCTGGAAGCTCGCCGCCGAGGTGGCCGGCCGGGCGCCCGCGGGGCTGCTCGACACCTACCACGAGGAACGGCACGCCATCGGGCGGCAGGTCCTCGACAACATCGCGGCACAGTCGGCGGTCCTGCTCGGCGGCGGAGAGGTGACCGGCCTGCGCGCCGTCCTCGCCGAACTGCTGCGCCACGACAGCGCCGTGCGGCACCTCGCGGGCCGGATCAGCGGGGTGGACCTGCGCTGCGCCGGACCGTCCGACGAACCCTGGTCCGGAGCCCGGCTGGCACCGGCGGAGCTGGTCACCGGCCCGGGCGCGGCCGCCTCGACGGCCGAACTGCTGCGCTCGGGCACGGGTCTGCTGATCGACACCGACCCCGACGCGCCCGGTCACGCGCACCTGCGCGCACAGGCCGCGCTGTGGGCCGACCGGGTCCGGGTCGTCGTGGCCACCGCGGCTCCGGACAGCGAACCGGCCCGGCTCGGGGCCGTCCTGGTGCGGCCCGACGGACACATCGTCTGGGCGCGCGCGGAGGGTCCCGCTGCCGCCCTCGAGGCGCTGCGCCGCTGGTTCGGCGCGCCCCGCGCGCTGGGCACCGTGGCCCGCGCGAAAGGACGTACGGCACCGGGCGGTACGCGGACCGCTCCCCCGGCCGGGCGCACGACCGCGGGCCCGGCCGGCACATCGGCACACGCCCCACTCCCCAGGAGGCAGAAGATGGGAACGCTGGAGAACAGGACGGCCCTGGTGACCGGGTCCAGCCGCGGCATCGGGCGGGCCGTCGCCGAGCGGCTGGCCGCCGAGGGCGCGCTGGTCGTGGTGCACTACGCCCGGAACAAGGAGGCCGCGGAGGACACCGTGACCGGTATCCGGGCCGCCGGCGGCCGCGCCTTCGCGGTCCGCGCGACCCTCGGGGCGGCCGGTGACGTCGACGCCCTGTTCGACGGGGTCGAGGAAGGACTCAAGGAGCACACCGGCGGTGTCGAGCTGGACATCGTCGTCAACAATGCCGGGATCATGGGCGGCGTCCCCCCGGAGGACACCACACCGGAACTCTTCGACCGGCTCGTGGCGGTCAACGCCAAGGCGCCGTTCTTCATCATCCAGCGGGCCCTGCGCACCCTGCGCGACGGTGGCCGGATCATCAACATCACCTCGGGGCTCACCCGGTTCGCCAACCCTGAGGAGATCGCGTACGCGATGACCAAGGGCGCCGTCGAGACCCTGGCCCGGCACTATGCCAAGCACCTGGCCGGGCGCGGCATCACCGTCAACAGCGTGGCCCCCGGCGTGACGGACAACGGCGGTGAGATCTTCGGCAACCCGCAGGCCGTGCAGTTCATGGCCCAGTTGTCCGCCTTCAACCGCGTGGGTGAGCCGTCGGACATCGCGGACGTGGTCGCCTTCCTCGCCTCCGACGCCTCGCGCTGGATCACGGGCGCCTTCATCGACGCCACCGGTGGCACGCTCCTGTGACCCCGGCCGGCCCCCGCTCAACCGACACGTTCACCAGGGAGGGCCCAGCATGGGCAGGACCGCTTTCGTTTTTCCGGGCCAGGGTTCGCAGCGGGTCGGTATGGGACTCGACCTCGCGAAGCAGTGGCCGTATCTGATCGACACCTACTACGCGCCCGCCGACGAGCTGCTCGGCATGCCGATCTCCACGCTGTGCTTCGAGGGGCCGGCCGAGGCGCTGGCCGACATGCGCGTCACCCAGCCGGCCATGCTGCTGACCAGCGTGGCCGCGCTCGACGTGCTCCGGTCCCACGGGGCCGCGCCGGACGCGGTGGCCGGGCACAGCCTGGGTGAGTTCGCCGCGCTGGTGTGTGCGGGCGTGCTGGACTGGAAGGACGCGCTGCGCGTGGTGCGGGTGCGCGGCGAGCTGATGGCGTCGGTGACCGGGTCGGTGCCGGGCCGGATGGCGGCCGTGCTCGGTCTGACGCTGCCTCAGGTGGAGGAGCTGTGCGCGCAGGCGGCCGAGGAGACGGCCTGCGTGGTGGAGATCGCGAACCACAACGACCCCACCCAGGTGGTCGTCTCCGGCGAGGTGGCGGGGTTGGACCGGCTCGTGCGGCTGGTGGACACGGCGGGCGCCGACCGGGTCGTCGTGCTGCGGATCGGCGGCCCGGCGCACTGCAGCCTGATGGGCCGGGTGGCCCCGGAGTTCGCCGCGGCGCTGGCGGAGGTGGAGTTCTGCGACCCGGCGATACCGCTGTACTCGGGCACGGGTGGGGCCCTCGTCACCAGCGGGACCGAGGCCAGGGAGTTCCTGCGGGCCCAGCTCACCGGGCGGGTGCTGTGGACGGACGTGGTGCGGCACCTGTCGGCCGCCGGCGTGGACCGGTTCGTCGAGGTGGGCCAGGGCAAGGCACTCGGCGGCCTGTGCACGCGGATCGTGCCCGGTGTGGCGACGCTGCGCACCACCGACGCGCAGCAGATGAAGACGACCGTCGACGCCCTGGTGCGGTCGGCGGCGTCCGAAGGAGCGGTCTGATGTTCTCCCGGGTGGCGGAACTGCACGCGCTGCGGGAAGAGGTGCTGCGCGGGCCGAGCGAGCAGGCCACTCAGGCGCAGCGGGCCAAGGGCAAGCTGACCGCTCGTGAGCGGATCGGTCTGCTGCTGGACAAGGGCTCGTTCCACGAGGTGGAGTCGCTGCGCCGGCACCGGGCGACCGGTTTCGGCCTGGAGGCGAAGAAGCCGTATACCGACGGAGTGGTGACCGGCTGGGGCACGGTGGACGGCCGGACGGTCTTCGTCTACGCCCATGACTTCCGGATCTTCGGCGGCGCCCTGGGCGAGGCCCACGCCACCAAGATCCACAAGATCATGGACATGGCCATCGCGGCCGGTGCGCCGCTGGTCTCCCTGAACGACGGGGCCGGTGCGCGCATCCAGGAAGGTGTCTCGGCACTCGCCGGATACGGCGGGATCTTCCAGCGCAACACCCGGGCGAGCGGGGTGATCCCGCAGATCAGCGTGATGCTCGGCCCGTGCGCGGGCGGCGCGGCCTACTCCCCCGCGCTGACGGACTTCGTGTTCATGGTGCGGGGCACGTCACAGATGTTCATCACCGGCCCGGATGTGGTCAAGGCCGTGACGGGCGAGGAGATCAGTCACGACGGGCTGGGCGGCGCCGATGTGCACGCCGGGACCTCCGGGGTCGCCCACTTCGTCCACGACGACGAGGAGAGCTGCCTGGCCGAGGTCCGCTTTCTACTGTCCCTGCTGCCGTCCAACAACCGCGAACTTCCGCCGGTGACCGTGCCGTCGGACTCGCCCGGGCGGCTGACCGACACGTTGCTCGAACTCGTGCCGGAGGACGGCAACCGGCCGTACGACATGCGGGCGGTGATCGAGGAGATCGTCGACGACGGGGAGCTGCTGGAGATCCACGACCGCTGGGCGCGCAACATCATCTGCGCGCTGGCCCGGCTGGACGGCCAGGTCGTGGGGATCGTCGCGAACCAGCCGCAGGTGCTGGCGGGCGTGCTCGACATCCACGCGTCCGAGAAGGCCGCGCGGTTCGTGCAGCTGTGCGACGCCTTCAACATCCCGATCGTCACGCTGCTGGACGTCCCGGGCTTCCTGCCCGGCGTCGACCAGGAGCACGGCGGCATCATCCGGCACGGCGCCAAACTGCTGTACGCGTACTGCAACGCGACCACGCCCCGGATCTCCCTGGTGCTGCGCAAGGCCTACGGGGGCGCGTACATCGTCATGGACTCGCAGTCCATCGGAGCGGACCTCACCTACGCGTGGCCGACCAACGAGATCGCGGTGATGGGCGCGGAGGGCGCGGCCAACGTCATCTTCCGGCGCCAGATCGCCGAGGCGGACGACCCGGAGGCGGTGCGCGCCCGCCGGGTCAAGGAGTACCGGGCCGAGCTGATGCACCCGTACTACGCCGCCGAGCGCGGGCTGATCGACGAGGTGATCGACCCGTCCGAGACCCGCCGGATCCTGATCGGCTCGCTGCACATGCTCCGTACCAAGCACGCCGAACTGCCGCACCGCAAACACGGCAACCCGCCGCAGTGAGCACCACCCGCACCCGCGTCCCAGCAGCCCTTGGGGCGTACGGGGCCTGCTCACGAGAGGAGTTCACGATGTCGACGGCTGTCGGGGACGTCCTGCGCGTCGAGCGCGGGCACGCCGCCGAGAAGGAGATCGCCGCGGTCCTCGTCCTGCTGCTGGCGCTGGCCGGCGCGGACGGGCGACGGGGGCACGCACCCCCGGCGGCCGTCCGCTGGCAGCGGCCCGAGCGGCGCACCGCTTTCGGTTCGCCGCGCAGCTGGCGGCACTGAAGGCCGACCGTCCCCCCGCTGTGGCCCCTTTCCCGCCCATGCCTTTCGCCTGTGTCCCCAGACCTGTGACGGAGATCCCCATGGCCGAACGTCCCGTCGCGCTGCTGCTCCCCGGTCAGGGGGCGCAGTACCCGCGCATGGCGGTACCGCTGTACCAACGAGAGCCCCGGTTCCGTGTCGCCGTGGACGAGGTGCTGGACCTGATGGGCCCGCAGGGCGCACGGATCCGCACGGACTGGCTCGCCGACGCACCGGCACTGCCGGTGGACGACGGGCGGCGGGCCCAGCCGCTGTTGTTCGCCATCGGCTACGGCGTCGGCCGGGTCCTGGAGCAGCTCGGTGTGCGCCCGGCGGTGCTCCTCGGGCACAGCATCGGCGAACTGGCCGCGGCGGCTCTGGCCGGTGTCTTCGACCTGCCGAGCGCGGCCCGCATCCTGCTGGCCCGCTCGCGGTCGCTGTCCGCCGCGCCGGCCGGCGGCATGCTCGCCGTCGCCGCCGCGCCGGAGCGGATACGGCCCTGGCTCGACGTGGAGGGTGCGCACCGCGGCGTCGCCGTCGGCGCGGTCAACGCGCCCGCGCAGACGATCCTGGCCGGGCCCGAGCCGTCTCTGGCCCGGACCGAGGAGACACTGGGCGCCGCCGGGTTGGTGGCCCGGCGGGTGCGGGCGACCGAGCCGTGGCACTCGCCGGTGCTGCGGGAGGCGGCGCTCGCCTTCGAGGAGGCGGTGGCAGCCGAGCCGCTGCATCCGCCACGGGTGCCGATCCGTTCGGCGCGCACCGGCCGGGCCGTCACCGCGCGCGAGGCCGTGGACCCGGCGTTCTGGGCCGGTCAGATGGCCGAGCCGGTGCTGTACTGGGAGGCCCTTTCGAAGCTGCTGGACTCCGGCGACCACACGCTGGTCGAGACGGGCCCGGGCAGCTCCCTGTCCGCCCCGGCCCGCCGGCACCCCGCTGTCCGCTCCGGCCGCAGCGAGGCGGTCTCCATGCTCCCCGGCGAGCGCCAGGACTGTTGGCGCACCTGGCAGGCGGCCCTGGACCGGCTGGCGGAGCTGGGCGCGACGAGCCACCGGGTGACGGCACGGGGGTGACGGACGCTGCGATACGGCTCCCCGGGCGGGACGCCGAGGTCAACGACCGGCCACACGCCGGGCCGCACGCACGCCGGCCGGACCACACGCCCGGCCGGTCCGCGGCCTACGGCCCCATCCAGGACGCCACACCCAGCCGGCCACACCCCCAGCCGGGCCACACCCCCAGCCGGGCCACACGCCCGGCCGCGGCCAACGGCCCCACGCGGGACGCACACCCGGCCGGACCACACACCCGACCCCACCACACACCCAGCCACACCCCACAACGAGCCATGGCCAACGACCGCACCCGGGACACGGCGCGCGCCCGACCCCTGACCCAGCCGGGCCACACGCCCGGCCGCGGCCAACGGCCCCACGCGGGACGCACACCCGGCCGGACCACACACCCGACCCCACCACACACCCAGCCGGGCCACACAACGGGGCCGCGTCCAACCGCCGCGCTCGGGACGCGGCGCGTGCCCGACCGCGTGTCAGCCGTGTTCGGGTGGCTCCTGCCGTGCCGCCGCGCACGAGTCCGCCGGTCCGCTCTCGCCGGCGATCAGGGTGCGGATCACCGGCGCGGCCACCCGGACGATGTCCTCCAGGTCCGGCTCGCTGACGTCGGGGATGCGCAGCAGATAGCGTCCGCTGGCGATGCCGAACATGATCACCGAGAACAGACCCGCCCGCACCCGCGCATCGGGCAGACCGATGTGCTGGGCGATCGCCTCGGTGGACTGGTCGGTGACCAGGCGGCGCAGTTCCTCCGCCGCCATCTCGCTGGTCATGCTGGTGCGGGCCAGCACCGCCATCGGACTGTCCGGACCTGCCGCCCACCGGCCCAGCATCGTGCGCAGGTAGTTCTCCGCGCTGCTCACCGGATCGGGCGTGGTCAGCTCGTCGATCGGGATCTCGAAGTGGACCGCCTCCCTGAACAGCTGTTCCTTGGTGCCGAAGTACTGCATCACGGACGACTTGTGCGCGTCGGCGGCCTCCGCGATCAGGCGGATGGTCGCCCGCTCGTAGCCGTACTCGCCGAAGACGCGGCGGGCCGCGAGGAGGATGCGGTGACGAGTCCGTTCCCCCTTGCCGTCGGGCCGCGGCACGACCGGGGTGCTCGCCGCCGGCCTGTGCTGCGGCGTTTCGTCGACGCTGAGGATCACTGCGCTGCCTCCTGTCCGGTAACGGTTCTGGGTGATACTGCGGCGGTCGCTACGCCTCGGGGCGCCGCTGCGCGGGGTGTTCGGGCCGGGCGGCCCGCGGCCCCCTGGCCGTGACCGCGGCCACCACGGTCACGAGGGCCACGGCGTACAGGGCGGCGACGGTGCGGAACGCCGTGCCGTAGCCGTGGGTGAGGGCGTCGGCCGCCCGGTGCAGCAGCCCCTGGTCGTGCGTGGCGAGCGCCCGCAGCAGGGCGTCCGGCGCGCCCGCCAGCCGGTTCTCGGCCGTGGTCGCCGCGATCCCCGGCAGGAAGGCCAGCCCGACGGCGCCGCCGACCTGGCTGGTCGTGGTGAGGATCCCGGCGGCGACGCCGGTCTCCTGCGGGGAGACACCGCTGACGATACGGACCGTCAGCGGCATGAAGCACAGCCCGAGCCCGACCGAGGTCATCAGCATCGCCGGGGCGAGGTGTGTGAGGTACGCCGAGTCCGGCGTCAGGGTGCTGAACCACAGGACGCCCAGCGTACTCAGCGCCAGCCCCGGCCCGGTCACCGCGCGGGTGGGCAGCCGGCCCACCAGGCGGGGCGCGAGGAAGCCGCCGGAGAGGAACATGCCGAGGCTCAGCGGGAGATAGGCCAGTCCGGTACGCATCGCGGAGAAGCCGAGGATCTGCTGCATGTACAGGGTGAGGAAGTAGTACATCGCGAACATGCCCGCACCGACGAGCAGCATCGTGGCGTAGCCGCCGCTGCGGTTGCGGTCGCGCAGCAGCCGGAGCGGCATCATCGGGTGGTCACTGCGCGCCTGGACCGCCAGGAACAGGCTGAGCAGCACGACGGCGGTGCCCAGCGAGGCGAGGGCCACCGGGTCCGCCCAGCCGGTCTCACCGCCCCGGGTGAGCCCGTACACCAGCGAGGTCAGGCCGATCGTGCTGGTGATCGCGCCGGGCACGTCGAGGCGGCCGGCGTGCCGGCCGGGGTCGCGCAGCAGCCGGGTGCCCCAGACGACGACGGCGCCGACGGGGACGTTGACGAGCAGCACCCAGCGCCAGTCCAGGTAGGCGGTGAGCACGCCGCCGAGCAGCAGGCCGAGGGTGGAACCGACGCCGTTCATCGAGCCGTACACGCCCATGGCCCGGTTGCGCGCGGGTCCCTCGGGGAAGTTCGCCGCGATCAGCGCGACCACGGCCGGGGAGACAAGGGCGCCGCCGAGCCCCTGGGCGGCGCGGGCGGCGATGAGCACGGCCTCGTTCGGTGCGAGGCCGCCGGCGAGGGACGCCAGGGTGAAGACGACGATGCCCAGGCGGAACACCCGCAGGCGGCCGTAGATGTCACCGGCGCGTCCGCAGATCAGCAGCAGACCGCCGAAGGACAGTGCGTACGCGGTGACGATCCAGGCCAGCGCACCACTGCTGACGCCCAGATCGCGCTGGATGCTGGGCAGCGCGATGTTCATGATCGTGCTGTCCAGAATGATCATGACCTGTGCCGTCGCGAGGACGGCCAGGACTAAGCCCTGCCGTCCGCTCGGCTGCCCGGCTGCCGCCCCGGCGGCGGCCACGGGCCGGTCGTCCACGGACATGGCTCCTCCAACTCGTCCGGTGGGAACCGCTCCCGGCCCCGGCGGACGAATCCCCCGGGACCACGCGGGAGCTCAGAAATGTACGCCCGATCATAAATGACCGCTTGTACTTTTTCCAGGGAAGGTGACGCATGACCACAGGCATTCACGACACCGCCGGCCGCGCCCTCGGCTCCCCCTCGGCCCCGGTCGGGGTGTGGACCGGCACGGCCACGCACGACGGGCAGACCGACTCGTTCACGATCTCCTTCCTGCCCGACGGGACCGTCACCCTGGTCACCCCGTTCAGCAGCGGCCGGGGCACCTGGCGGCCGACCGACCGGGGCTTCGGCTACTCCTTCACCGAGACCTTCGACCCGGCCGTCACCGGTATGGCCGGATACGTCCGCGTCAGCGTCGACGCCGTACGCGAGGGCGGCTCCTACACCGGCGCCGGGCCCGCCACGGTGCACTCCTCGGACGGTGCCGTCGTCCACCTCACCACCTTCGAGACCACCGCGGCACTGCAGAGCCACGAGGGGCGCGACCTGCTGGCCGAGCGGGCCGAACCGGCTCCCTCCGACCCGGCCGCCTGGCCGCCGGCGGCGCTGCGTGACGCGGCGGTTCTGGCCGCCGCGCAGGCCGGCCCGGCCGACACCGGCCGGCGGGTGGCACCGGAGGTGATCGAGGCCCTGACCGCCGCCGGGTTCGCCCGCTGGTTCGTACCGCGTGAGCGGGGCGGCGAGCCACGCGGCTACGCCGAACTCGTGCGCTGGGTCGCGGCACTGGGCAGCGAGTGCGCCTCCACCGCCTGGCTGGCCTCGCTGTTCGCGTTCGCCGCCCGGTACGTCGCCTGCCTGCCCGAGAAGGCGCAGGCCGACGTCTGGGCGGACGGCCCCGACGCCCGGGTGTGCGTGGTGAACAAGCCGCTCGGCACGGCCGTACCGGTCGAGGACGGCTGGCGGCTGTCCGGCGAGTGGACGTTCGTCAGCGGCGTCGAGTACGCGGACTGGGCCCTGCTCGCCGGTCCCGCGCCCGCCGGCCCGCCCGGAAAGGGCGGCGAGCCGCCGCGGTTCTTCCTGGTGCCGCGCGCGGACTTCGGCCACCGGGACACGTGGCGGTCGCTCGGCATGCGGGGCACCGGCAGCCACACGGTCGTCCTGGACGGTGTCCTGGTTCCGGAGTACCGCACCTGCCTGCGGGAGGACGCCATGAAGGGCCGCGTGGTCGGCGTGTCCGCTCCGCCGCCGCCCACCCTGGCGGTCAACGGCCTGACCTTCGTGGCCCCGGCGCTCGGTGCGGCACTCGGCGCGCTGCGGGCCGCCGCCCACGCCACCACCGTGCCCGCGACCGGCCCGCGCGAGGCATCCGGACAGGCCTATCAGATCGGGTACGCGCGCGCAGCCGGCCTGATCGACGCGGCCCAGCTGCTGCTGCTCCGGGTCGCCGAGGCCGCCGACGCCGGACGGCTCAACCCGGTGCTCGTCCGCCGCAGCCGCCGTGACGCGGCACTGGCCCTGGAACTGCTCGTGGAGGCGGTGGACGCGCTGCTGCGGGCCGGTGGTACTCGCGCCCAGGACGACCGGCACTCGCTGCAGCGGTTCTGGCGCGACGTCCACTCGGTGGCCAGCCACGCCGTCGTCCAGTTCGAGCCCGCCGGCCTGGACCACACCCGCGGCCTGACGGGCTGATGCCACCCGGCACACCACCGCGACGCCCGCGACGACACCGACCCCAGACACCGACGAACTCATTTGGGAGACACACGTGATACTGGTCACCGGCGCCACCGGACACGTCGGACGCCCCCTTGTCGACCTCCTGCTGAAGGCCGGGGTGAGCGTGCGCGCCCTGACCCGGGACCCCGGCCGGGCGCGGCTGCCCGAGGGAGTGGAAGTGGCCCGCACCGGCGAGTTGCCCATGAAGGGCGTCGACGCGGTCTTCTTCGTGCTCGCCGCGTTCCCCGACGGCCCCGCCGAGGTGATCCGCCGCGCCCAGGAGCACGGCGTGCGGCGCATCGTCGCCCTGTCCTCCTATTCGGCGCGTGACGACGACCCGAAGAACTCCATCGCCGTACGCCATCGCGATCTGGAACGGCGGATCGAGGAGTCCGGCCTGGAGTGGACCGCCCTGCAGCCCGCCGGCGGCCTGGCGGTGACCGCGCTGGAGTGGAGGGAGCAGATCCGCACCTCCGGAGTGGCCCGCGGCCCGTTCGCCCGGGCCCATTCGGCGCCGGTGCACGAGCGGGACATCGCCGAGCTGGCGGCCCGTGCCCTGCTCACCGACGAACTGCTCGGTGCCAAACCGATGTTCAGCGGCCCGGAGTCGATCACCTACGCGGACCGGGCCCGGCTGATCGGTGAGGCGATCGGCAAGCCGGTGCGGTTCGAGGAGATCAGTCACGACGAGACCCGCAAGGAGATGGCCGAAGCGGGCATCCCGCCCGCCGCCGTGGAGGCCCGGCTGCGCATGTTCGCGGCCCTGGTCGACCGGCCGCACGAGATCTCGCCGATCGAGCCGTACCTCGGCCGGCCGGCCCGCGGCTTCGCCGAGTGGGCGGCCGACCACGTCGCCGACTTCACCTGATCGTCCCGCCGGCACGTCCCGCCGTGGAAAGGCTGATGATGTGGTACGACCCCTTGCGGCTGGCCGTCCTGGTCGGCAGCGGCAGGCCGGGAAGGAGCGGCACGGCCGTCGCCCGCTGGTTCGCCGCGACGGCGCGCCGGTGCGACGGTCTGGAGACGGACGTCGTCGACCTCGCCGAGCACCCGCTGCCCGCCGAACCGGTGGCGGTACCGCCGCCGGAGGTCCGTGAGGTCCTCGCGGGTCTGACCCCGCGACTGGACCGCGCGGACATGTTCGTCGTGGTCACCCCCGAGTACAACCGTTCGTTTCCGGCCACATTGAAGACCGCGATCGACTGGCACGACAGTGAGTGGCAGGCCAAGCCGGTCGGCTTCGTCTCCTACGGCGGCCGCTCCGGCGGACTGCGGGCGGTCGAGCAACTGCGGTCCGTCTTCGGCGAGTTGCACGCTGTTCCGGTACGGGACGGGGTCAGCTTCCACGGCGTGGGGCAGCTCTTCGACGCCGACGGCCTGCCCACCGACCCGGCCGGCAGTACCGCCGCGGCCCAGCTGCTCCTCGGCGAACTGGACTGGTGGGGGCGGGTGTTGCGGGAGGGCCGCGTCCACCACCCCTACCCGCACGGGGCCCGTACGCCCGTGGTGTCCGCCGCGCCCCGGCCGGCCTGAGAGCGCACGGCCCGCCGCGGGCGTCCATCCGCACCCTGGCCTCAGGAGGATTGTGACCATGTCATCGCCCGTCGGTGTCCGCGGCGAGTCGGCGCCTGCCGCCGACGAGCCCCGATCCGCCCTTCCGGTACGGGAGGTCGTCCTGGAGTCCGGCGGGCTCCGGCTGTCCGGTCTGCTGGCCGAGCCCCGTCGGCCGGTGCCGCGCGCCGTCGTCGTGGCCGTGCCCGGCGGCGGCATGCGCGCCGGCTACTTCCACCAGACCGCCGCACCCGGTCTGTCCCTGCTCACCCTCGGAGCGGAGCTCGGCCTGACCGTACTCGCCGTGGACCGGCCGGGCTACGGCCACTCGGCTGCGCGGCTGCCCGAGGGGCTGCCGCTGCTGGAGCAGGCGGCCGTGCTCAGCCGGGCCCTGGCCGGATTCCTCGGCTCCCGGCCCACCGGGGCGCGCCTGTTCGTCCTCGCGCACTCCTACGGCGGCAAGGTGGCGCTCGCCCTCGCCGCCCGGCATCGCGAACTGCCGCTGGCCGGACTGGCGGTGTCGGGCTGCGGCCACCGGTTCACCGGCGATCCGGACGCGGCCGGGTCGGGGCAGTGGCGGCGCAGGCTGCGCGGCAACAACTGGGGGCCGCTGGGGCTCTATCCCCCGCGCACCTTCACCCTGGCGCAGTCCTTCAGCAGCGCGATGCCTCCGCGCGAGGCGGCCGAACTGCCCGCCTGGCCCGGGACGCTGGAGCGACTGGCTCCCGGGGTGCGGGTCCCGGTCCGGTTCACCTTCGCCGAGCACGAGCAGCGGTGGCGGCACGATCCGCCGGCGCTGTCCGAGCTGGGCGGCCTGCTGCGGCACGCGCCCGTCAGTGTCGACCGGCAACCGGGCGCCGGCCACAACATCAGCCTCGGCTGGGCCGCCCGGGCGTACCACCTGAGGATGCTCGCCTTCCTCGAGGAGTGCCTGCTGCATCGGGCCGCCGGCTGAGGCGACCGCGGAATTCCGGGGGTGTTCGTCCGGGATTCGCGTCGCGGCCGTTTCCGAAAAAGGACCTCCGCCGCGTAAAACCCACCCATGGCCTTTCTCGGACCGATGACGGGGCAGTACGATGAATTATCGAGCCCGCTCCTTCGTGCGCATAGCGGTCACCTCCGCGGGCCGATTTTTTCATGCATAGAGAAAGGGTTCGACGTGACAACCCATTCCCCCGGAGGACTGCCTGCCGAGCTGGCCGGCCGGACCTTATTCCCCGAGGACGAGGGATTCCATGAGGAGCACACCGGCTGGAACCTCTCGGTGGCCCACGCACCCTCCGCGGTGGTGCTCGCGGAGTCGGCGGCGGACGTCGCCGCCGCCGTGCGCCACGCCTCCGGGACCGGTGCCCCGATCGCCGTCCTCGCCGCCGGACACGGCTCCTCCGTCCCCGCCGACGGCGCCGTGATCGTCAACACCCGGCGGATGAGAGAGCTGTCGGTCGACGCCACCGCCCGGACCGCGAGGATCGGTGCCGGTCTGGTCTGGGGCGACGTGGTGGCCGAGACCGCGAAGTCGGGCCTGGCCCCGCTGAACGGCTCCTCCCCCACCGTCGGCGTCATGGGCTACCTGACCGGCGGCGGACTGCCCGTCCTCGGCCGCACCTACGGCTTCGCGACGCACCGGGTGCGCTCGTTCGACCTGGTCACGGCGGACGGCACGGTGCGCACGGTCACCCCCGACAGCGAGCCGGATCTGTTCTGGGCGGTACGCGGCGGCCGGGGCAACTTCGGGGTGGTCACCGCCGCGGAGATCGACCTGGTGCCGGTGACCCGCGTCTACGGCGGCGGCCTGTTCTTCCCCGGCGGTCGCGCCGCCGAGGTGCTGCCCGCGTACTTCGACTGGCTGCGCGACCAGCCCGAGGAGATGACCTCCTCCGTCATCCTGCTGCGCTTCCCCGACCTTCCGGCAGTGCCGGAACACAACCGCGGGAAGTTCCTGATCCACCTGCGGATCGCCTTCACCGGCCCCCCCGAGGAGGGAGAACGGCTGGTCGCGCCGCTGCGCGCGCTCGGCCCCGAGCGGGACGCCGTCGAGGACATGGCGTACACCCGGGTCGGCGAGATCTACCTCGACCCGCCCCGCCCGACCCCTGCCTGGGTCCGGACGGCGCTGCTGCGGGGGTTCGACGCGGCGGCGGTGGAGGCCCTGCTGGATGTGGCCGGGCACGACCACGGTCACCTGCCGCCCGGGGGTGTCGAGATCCGCCACCTGGGCGGCGCGCTGGCCCGGCCCGGAGCCGTGCCCAGCGCCCTCGGCGTGCCGGAGGCCGGCTTCCACCTGTTCATGAGCATGCCGGCCCAGCCGGGGACGGAGGCCGCCGAGCGGGCCCGCAAGGCCGAGCAGCGGGTGATCGACGCGCTGGTCCGGTGGGACACGGGACGGCTGCTGCCGACCTTCATGTTCAGCAGCGACAGCGCGGTCGAGGACGTCGCCCGCGGCTACACCCCGGAGGACTACGCCCGCCTGCGGCGGATCAAAGCGGCGTACGACCCCGGAAATCTCTTCCGCATCAATCACAACATTCCTCCCGCAGACCACTCCTGACCCGCGCGGACCGGGGGATTTCCACCCGCCGTTCCACCTGCTGCCCGGACGCGCGCGACGCGCGTCCGGGCAGCAGCATTTCAACGGATCGGCCCCCAAGGCGCTCATCGAAAGGCATGGCTTTCCGGGCACGGAAAAGGGCGGTGTGGGTGACGGCGGAATCATCCGCTCGCCACCCGCACCGCGTTTTCCCGCGCCGTGTTCCACCGTGCGGTCCGCCGGAGAGCCGGCCGCCGGAGGACGCGTCAGGAGAAGTCGGCCACGTGGTGCTCGACCCACTGCGCGTAGGTGTGCGCGGGGCGGCCAGTGACCTGCTCGACCGTGGGCAGCACCTCGGCGGTGACGCCCTGCCAGGAGGCGAGCTGGTTCAGCAGGAACTCGGCGGCGTCCGGCGGCATCTGCCGCACGAGGTGGCTCAGTGCCTCCTCGCGGGACAGTTCCTCGAACGCCACCGGCTTGCCGAGCACCTCGCCGATGATCCCCACCCGGTCGATCTGTGTCAGGGACTCGGGGCCGGTGAGGCTGTGGACGCCGCCGTCGTCGGGCGCCAGCAGCGAGGCGGTCGCGACCGCTGCGATGTCCCGCTCGTCGACGGGGGCCGCCGCGGCCGTGCCGTAGGCCGTGCGGACCACGCCCGCCTCCCGGATCTGCGGCGCCCAGCCACGGTCGTTGAGCATGAACAGACCGGCCCGGACGAACGTGCGCGGGATGCCGGACGCCGTCACCGCGTTCTCACATTCCAGGTGCACCTGGCCGATGAATCCCGGGTCGTCGAATTCGATGGTCGACGACGACAGCATGGCGATGTGTTCAAGACCGGACTCCTTGGCGACTTCCAGGAATCCGTCCAGCTGCCCGAAGACAGGGAACAGGAAAGCCCGGTCCACGCCCTTCAGCGCGGGCGGCAGGCTTTTGGGGTCGGCGATGTCCCCGGCAACCACTTCCACCGCCGCGGGAAGGGCGGCCTTTTCCGGGTTGCGAGTGAGGGCCCGGACCGTCTCGCCCGCTTCCAGCAACTGCAGTACGACATTGCGACCGACATTACCGGTGGCGCCGGTGACCAGAATCATGAACTCACTCCCCAAGGCAGGGCGAGGGCCGGGACGGACGACGCGGACAGACCCGACGACGCACCCGAATCGTTGACCTGGCCAACGTAACATATTTGTGGGTCTGGCCAACAGATGGGCCCGAACTGGCCTGGTACCGTGATGCGGTGACCATGAAGGCGATCTCCCACGCTCCGGCCCGGCTGCGCGCCACGCCCAGCTGGCTCGTCACCCAGATCGCCACCCACACGGCCCGTCTCGTCTCTCAGGCGCTGGCCTCCGTCGATGCCCGTCGCTACCACTTCGCGCTGCTGGCGTCGCTCGACGAGTTCGGCCCACTCAGCCAGGCGGAGCTGGGCCGGCGCTGCGGGATCGACCGCAGCTACATCGTGGAGGCGGTCAACGAACTGGCCGGCGGCGGCCTGGTGGTGCGCGACGTGGACGCCGAGGACCGGCGGCGCAACGTCATCACGATCACCCCGGCCGGGGTACGGCAGCTCAAGCGCATCGAGCACGCCCTGGCCGAGGCGCAGGACAGCCTCCTGGCCCCACTGGAGCCCGGCGAGCGCCGGCAGCTGACGGCCCTGCTCGAACGCGTCCTCGACCACCGGCTGACCCCGGGCGACTGAGCCCCTGCCGGCCCCGTACGGTCCGCTCCCCCGCCCGGGCGAGTGCCGCGCCCGCGACGGTCAATTCCGCGTGAACGGCGCCACCGCTGTGCGTCAACTCCGCATGCGGTTTTCCGGTAGTGACCGACAAGCCGGTGCTGCCCCCGGAAAATTCCGTACCGGCCCCCGTCAGATTTCCCGCACGGACAATGGTCGCCGGTGATTCGGTGGGCACCATGGTGACGAGCCGGACAACCCGTCGAAAAGGAGTCAAGAATGCGGCAGTCGAACACCGGGCGGGGACCGGAAGAACGGGTGCACTGCCCGGATCTCCGCTGCGTGAAAACCCGTGGCCGAATGCCGGCCGGGACCGCCGGCAGAACGCTGGAAAAACGACTGTGCGCCGACTGCGCCGGACGGCTGGCCCGTTCACTGGTGGCCCTGCCCGACGCCTACGAAGAGTGCGGACGCGTCCTCGACGGCTCCCG
Source organism: Streptomyces sp. NPDC045022 (assembly GCF_056432605.1). NCBI lineage: Bacteria > Bacillati > Actinomycetota > Actinomycetes > Kitasatosporales > Streptomycetaceae > Streptomyces > Streptomyces sp. NPDC045022. The sequence goes on along the minus strand of NZ_JBWKIR010000013.1, from coordinate 2,420 downwards.
GACCCGACGCTGGGAGGAGCGCACGTCCAGCAGGGCGATGCCCGGCATGCCGCTCAACACGGCGGCCGTGGAGGTGCGTACGGCGATCACTCGAGTGCTCGCCTCCTGGAGCGGCCTGGTGGCCGAGCAGCGCCGTACCACCGCGCCGCGGCGCGAGATTCCCGCCCTCGCCGGCTTCCTGTTGCGTCACCTGGACTGGCTGTCCGGCCATGAGGCCGTCGGCGATCTCACCGCGGAGGTGGCGGCACTGATGCGTGCGGCGGCCCGTGTGGTGGACGCGCCGCCCGAGCGCAGCATGCCGATCGGCGGGTGCCGGCTGGCCGGGTGCGAGGGCACTCTGGTGGCCCGTGCCGCGCGGGACTCCAGGACACCGCCGGAGGTGGTCTGCACCGCCACGCCCGGCCATCGCTGGGCACTTCACGAGTGGCTCCCCGAGGACGCCGGTCCGGGCCCCGGGCCGGCGAACCCGGACGGCGACGCGCTCCGGGCCGCCGCGGCCGCCACCTCGTTGTGGCTGTCCGCGACGGACATAGCGCGGCTGTGGCAGGCGCCCCGCGGCACCGTGTACCGGCTGGCGAGCGAGAAGGGCTGGCGCCGCCGCAACCGGGCCGGGCGCACCCTCTACCACGCGGGCGACGCCCAGCGGTCCCTGGCCGAACGGGGCCGCCGCGCCGGACCGTAGGAACCGCGGGTCAGCCCACCCGAGCCGGCGGCACGACGTGCGTACCGGCCCGGTGGTGCCCGGCCTGCACCGTTTCCTTCGAAGGCTCCGGACCGGCGGGCGGCGCCGCGGCGCACTCGCCGAACCGGAAGCCCACCCCCCGGACGGTCACGATCCAGTCGTTGGAACCCAGTTTGGTCCGCAGGCTGTTGACATGCGTGTCGATCGTCCGCCCCCGGGTCCAGCTGTCGTTCCAGACGCGGGACATCAGCTCCTTGCGGGTGAGTACGACACCGGGCCGGGAGGCGAGCGCGAGCAGCAGGTCGAACTCCTTGCGGGTCAGTCTGATCGGCTTCCCCGCGAGCCAGGCCGCCCGGGACGACTGATCGATGCGCAGCGGCCCGCACGCGATGCTGCCGGAGGGCCGGTGCCGTGCCCCGCTGCGCCGCGTGACGGCCTCGATCCGCGCCACCAGCTCATGGATGCCGCAGCCGCGGTCGACGCAGTCGTCCGCTCCCGCCTTGAGTCCCAGGACCCGCTCGAGCTCGTCGCCCTGCTCGGTCACCGCGATCATGGGCGTGTCGCTGACCTGACGGATCGTCCGGCAGACCTCCAGCCCGTCCGCATCGGTCACGCCGAGATCGAGGATGATGAAATCCGCCTGCGTGTGCATGGTCAGGGCCTGCTGCGCCGAGCGCGCCAGGATTTTGTGCCCGTACCGCTTCAGTGTTCCGATACTGGATAACGAATCGTGTCCGTCGTCTGCAACAAAGAGAACGCGCATCATTCACCTCTCGTTTTCCCGCCCTGAACTACAATGAAAAGTTGCCCGAAAATCAAACGTTGGCAGCGTGAAACGAACACTCGGAAATTACAGGGCCCTGCTGGAAAACGAACGAGACAGACATGGATACACCGCCCCACTGTGGCATCACATTCCGGCGGTTTGCCATCAACGCCGATCAGCTACTTGCTGAGTCCTGTGAACGCCCCACCAGTCTTAGGACGTCACGCCGTCATTTCAATGCTTAACTGATGATTTGGCTGAAACGGAGACTTGCCCGAGTCGTACGGATGTCCGGATCACTCTCCTGTGCCCGACATAAGGAAGCGCTTTCTCCAGGGGAACTCATGCTTCAGGTGGTCATGTTTCAGGTCGGCTGGTTATTTCAAGGGCGCCATCAGGACGACTTCGGGCGTCCTTGACGGACCCTGACCGAACGAAGAGGATGAGCACCAGCATGGAATAGCTGCGCCCGTCATTCAATTCAGCGGGCCCGCGGCGCGACCCCACTCCATTTGCCCGCCCGCCCGCATCCCTCGCGCGACATCGACCGATAGGCACACACGGTGAATGCGAGCGGGTCGGTTTCGACACGCCCGGGGGTGGGTGACGTGGGCGCCATGAGCGGTCGCCTCGGAGACATTCTTCACACGGCCGAACCGGAAGCACGGAGGAGCGATGAACCCTGTTCCTGATCACGAGGACCGTACCCTTGTCGAGGCCCCGCAGTCGGGGGCACCGTCCGCTCCCCCGCTCCCGCTCGTCGGCGACGAGGAGCAGGAGACCGAGGACCACATCGTGCGTGGCATCGACTGATCGTCAATTCCCTCGATCCGCGCACCACTTGAAGCCAAGGAGACACCCGTGCGCAAGGTGCTCGTCGCCAACCGTGGCGAAATCGCTGTCCGCGTGGCCCGGGCCTGTCGGGACGCCGGGATCGCGAGCGTGGCCGTCTACGCCGACCCGGACCGGGAC